>JAGBVD010000078.1 GCA_017630495.1 Oscillospiraceae bacterium | reverse complement strand
TTGCCTGTTTACAAACCGTCGGGAGCAACGGATCCTCTGGTCTGTTGCCGGCATCGCTTTGAGCGCGCTGCTGCACATTTTGTGGAACACCATCGGCGCACCGGTTATGGCCACCGCCTTTGTGCGCTATGTTACCAATGTGAATGCCTGGACCATCGCAATTATGACCCTTCTGGCTGTGATCCTGGTTAAAAAGGAAGGCAAACTGGCAAAGTTCCGGGTAATGATCATCATCGCCTCCCTGATCCAGGGTGTCCTGGCGATCCCCTACGGCGCAGGCATCTATGTGGCGCTGTTCTCCCTGACTATGATCCTGGTTGCCCTGGCGCTGGTGCCCCCGGTATTTACCGAGCACAACACCATCGCAAAGCACATCTTCTTCAGCCTGATCTCCTTCGGTGTCTGGCAGCTGATCTGGACCTACCAGATCACCAAGAATTTGAACAAGGTTGCCGCCACCGAGCCCAGAAAGCCCGGCTGCCAGCTGTTGCTTTGTATGTTCCTTCCCTTCTACTATCCCTTCTGGCTGTTGAAGACAGCAGAGAATGTAGAAAGCTACGCCCAGGAAAAGGGCAAGCAGTGCAAGCTGGATGTGTTGTGCCTTGTATTTGCCTTTATTTGCCCCTTCGTTTCCACCATTTTGATCCAGAACAAGATCAATATGATCGTAGGAAAACCCGAGTAAAACACATAAAGATGCCCGGCAGTCCAGTGGACTGCCGGGTTTTCTTTATTTCAGCACCAGCATTTGGGCCGGGCATTCGTCGGTGGGCAAGGTAATCTTCTTGTTTTCTGTCTTATAGACCTTGCCGCTGAACAGTTCGGTATACACACCGTCTTCTTTCAAGGTGATCTCGGTGGTAGCCGCGCCGGTATTGTATACGCCGGCAACCGTGTCATTGATGTAAGTGAACACGCCCTCCTCCACGTAGATATGGACACCGGACATTTTGGCGATGGCCCGTAATGTCTCGTGGGAGAGGTTGCCCAGGGCACTGTAGAACACCTTGTAGTTTTCTCTTTCCTGCACTGCCAAAGCGCATTTCCGGGAATCGGCGAACCGGCCCAGCACCCGGCCTTCTCCCTCCAGAACATAGGGGGTGGGATTCTTGGCTTCGCCGTAGCCATAGGTGGAATTGAAGGCCCGGATAGAGGCTTCGTCCTTGGGAAGAATGCCAATTTGCATTTCGCAAAGTGCCGACATCCTCTCGCAGCTGACTGAGGTTTCATCAATGTAGTCGGCAGGTCCGACAAATACCACCGAGCGGCCGTCAGCCTTTACGGTCTGATTGATGTAATTGCGCTGCTGCGCATTTAAGGTATAGGCGTCCAGGAACATCACCATCTTGTATTTCCCCATATCCACACGCTCCAAATCGCTTATGGAAAACAGATCGTAAGGCGCGCCGATGCGGCTCAAGGGGCCACGCTGGATGCCGATGGATTCGGCATTGATGCCGCAGGACTTATTCACATAGTACAGCGGCTCAGTGCTGACGAATACACAGATCTCCGCGGCAGATTCCCGGGGCTTTGCGGTGATGGCGGCGGACTTTTGCACCAAATGGGAGATCTCTTCCATCAGGCCGTCGTCATAGTACCAGCCCTCCAGCATGTCAAACCACCAGGTACCGCACCGCTTGGCAAGGCGGCTCATCATCTCCCGGCGCATACCGTGGATGGTCTTTTCCCGGGTGTTGAGCAAATCCTTGCGGTTGAGGTTATTCTGCAGCGCATACAGCGCCACATTGGTTTCCGGATCGTTGCAAAGTCTGCGAGGGTTATTTTGCATTGTAGGGGTCAGGAAGGTCAGATTGTCAAAGGAGGCAAAATAGGCCTTGTTGTGCAGACCCAAAGAGTCCGCCAGAATCATATAGGCCGAGCCGTCGTCATAAAGGCGGAAACGGTAAGAGGTGGGGGTTGCGATCAGGTCCACATAAGGGCTTTCGTTCACCTCGTCCAGATTCAAATGGCCGTAGTTCCAGAGCATCGCCTTCCAGTCCAGCTCCATTATATAGCCGAAGAACACACCCACGATCTTCTTGTAATCCAGCGCCTGCTTGGCGGTTTTGCAGTAGTCCAGCACCAGGTCGGACACCAGCTTTGCGTGGAATTTCCGGTAGTCGATCACCAGCTTGTCCTTTACCGGGTCCAGGAACACCTGGGTGTTAGGCTTTGTAAGCTGCTCCTGGGTGGGAATCTCAATGTTGGGATCATTCATATACTTGCGGAAGGCCGCCAGCTTTACCGGGTGGGATTCCTCCTTATCCGCATAGCTAAACCACTCGGTGGTATGACCGCCCAAAAGCCAGTAGCCGATGATCCGATCGCCGTACTTTGCCTCGGCATAGTCGATAAAAGCCCGGATATAAGCCTTTGTATCCTCTCTCCACTTTTCATTGCCTGCGATCTGGGAAAGGTGGGTAAAGGAATCGGCATTGCCGGGGTTTTGGTCCAGCCACCACTGGCGCACATCCAAATGCAGATTAACAAAAATATAGGCATCCGGCGCCGCTTGATGAAACATTTCCATCTGTCGGTCAAAGTTTTCAAAGCGGTAATCTCCCGGTCCAAACCAGACCTCACCAAAGGCAGAGTAAGGCATCTGAATCGCAGAGCGCAGACCGGACACAAAGCAGTGGAAGATCCGCACACCGGCCTTATAGAAATCGCCCACATTGTTTACGGTAGGCCGGAAGGACTTCAGGGCCAATGCGTCGATCACTTTTCCGTCTACGCAGATTTGGTTTACACCACCAATTTTTACAATTTTCGTTTCCATAGCCTTCTCCTTGTCTTGTCTTTTCTGTTATAATATCACCTGTTTTTGGTAAACACAATCCAAAAAACCAAACAGATTGATTCTATTTTTCAACACTTTTACATCGGTGTTTTTTACATTTTCTTTAATTTTCTAAAAATAACTTGTCAAGCCTTATACGATGGTGTTATAATAAAGCAAATCAATTTAAGGAGCTTACCTATGAATAAGAAGCTTATTGCTATCATTTTGGCAATTGTAATCGTGACCACCGCTGTGGTTTTGGGTGTTGTCCTGGGCGGCAAGAAGGGTGACACTACCGACACCCCGAAAGAAACCACCATCCCCGCCAAGGGCGAGCTGGCCGGTATCGTACTGCTTAACGCAGGCGGCTCTGTGGAAATCCTCTACGATGTGGACGGTCTGGTGATGTCCGTTGCCGGTTTCGGCGCCAACGGCATCGAGCTGGCAAAAGAAATGGACACCGCTGTGGGCAAGCCTTGTAAGGACATCGTCGGCGTGCTTACCGAGAAGGCTGTCAAGCTGGACTATGTCACTGCCGAGACCAAAATGATCGTGGTCAAGGAAGGTGTCGACTCCTACCTGCCCACCAAGGATTTTCTGGACGGTTGCGTAGATGCGGTCAAAGCCGCCGCGGAAGGTATCAATATCGTTTTGCTGACCGAAAAGGATATGAACCCCAACGGCAATATTTCTCTGGAATCCTGTCAGGTACTGCTGAAAAAGTATCTGAATCTGTCCGGCGATGTGACCTTTGACGGTCCTATGAAGCCCTACGGCAGTAAGTACTATCTGTCCACCAAGTACCTGGAAGATACCGTTTACTACACGGTGGACGCCTCTGACGGCACGATTAAGACCTGCTCCAAGACAGATTTTGAAATGGTTTCCACCATGGGCTTCCTGCCCGAGGAAATCGAGCAGGGTAACACCGCCGAAGAAACCGTCGACCCGGAATACACCTACACCGTTGAATAACAAAAGCATAAAAACGCGGACGAGCACTCGCTCGTCCGCTTTTTTTATGCTTTTATAACCCCAGTTCCTTAAACAAATGCTCAAGTGCTTGCGCTTGTTCTTTAGGAAGGCGCTGATTATAGGAAAGTTCCTTAATTACTCGTTTGGTTTGTCCATAGTAGACAAGTCCTATCCATCGCCGAACCTGATAAATCGGTGTCAGCCAACGGTGCTTTTGTAAAACAGGGTAAATGAATTTAATCACATCATAAGGAATGATAAACTTCGAAATAAGATATCTCCATTTGCCGCCTTCTCTCCTTTGCAGGGCAGCAATTCGATTCCTCATCATTCCATATGCGCCACCGCGGAAAACATATTCCTGTAGCTGCTGCGTTATGCTATCGTGTGGGTGTTCTTCCATCCACACCCTGCTAAGTCTTTGAGACGCATGCGCAAATTTCAGCAGATTACCTTTATCTAATAACTTTTTGCGTCCGTTATAATCTGCCCCATTTATTCCATCCAAAAACCATACATCTACGAACACCTTGATGCCACAACCACCCTGTTCTATGTGTTTTGCCATATGTGCAATATGGTAATAATAGAACATGTCATCGGATAATTCAAAATAGTATTTGCTTTTTTTCTTTTGAACAGCGTAGTTCCACACATTGTTTAAAATATCACTGGCAGCATTAGCCCAACCTTTTTCAACCAAATCATAGTGCAGTTCTACATGAATACCACTTTGGGAGTAAAAAGAAATATCATGTTGGCCTTTTTCTTTCCTGCTATACCCCAATTTGTATTGTAGTATCCCAGCGGCTTTCTCCAAATCTTCATTGTGGACAAGCACATCAATATCACAGCTGGTGCGCATCCAGGGCTCCGGGTAATACGCGCGAAGCACAGAGCCTTTCAATGGGATAAAGGGAATCTGGGCCTGCTCCAGCGCATCGCAAATAGTTTGCAGATCGTAGTTGATTCGTTCATAGCGGGAAACCGCCAACATTGCTTTTGCCCGAAATTTTTTCGAGCAATCATCATCTCCCAGCTTGCCGCATTTAGCCAATGCCGCGCCTATAAGATGAGCTAAATCATGCACTTCTGAAAAAACATAAAGCTGGGAGAGTATATCTGCATCAATCCCCTCTTTTATTCGTTCTTCAACAGGTGCGCCAATTAGTATAGACCGCATTAGTGCGAAAAAAACTTCTTCCGTAGTCAAGATGTGCTCTTCTCCGATCTTTAGAATTTTCTCCAAACCATTTTGTTGACTACGCCGGTGTAGGACTGGATCAGCTTAACCACCTTGGTGGACACATTTTCCTCTACATAGTCCGGCACAGGAATGCCGTTGTCGCCTTCTTGCACCATAGTCACCGCAGTGTCCACAGCTTGCAAAAGGCTTTTCTCATCGATGCCCGCCAATACAAAGCAGCCTTTGTCCAATGCCTCGGGACGCTCAGTGGAGGTACGGATGCACACAGCCGGGAAGGGCTTGCCGATGGAGGTAAAGAAGCTACTCTCTTCCGGCAGTGTACCGCTGTCAGACACCACAGCAAAGGCGTTCATCTGCAGACAGTTATAGTCATGGAAGCCCATAGGCTCCTGGCGATTCACCCGCTTGTCCAGCACAAAGCCGGAGGCGTCCAGCCGGTTACGGCTTCTGGGGTGGCAGGAGTACAAAATGGGCATATCGTACTTTTCGGCCATCTTATTGATGGCAGTAAACAAGGAAACAAAGTTCTTCTCTGTGTCAATGTTTTCTTCTCTGTGGGCAGACAGTAAAATATACTTGCCTTTTTCCAAACCCAGACGGGCATGGATGTCGCTGGCTTCGATTTTCGCCAAATTGTTATGCAGCACCTCCGCCATAGGAGAACCGGTAACATATGTCCGCTCCCTGGGCAGACCGTTATCTGCCAGATACCGTCTTGCGTGCTCGGAGTAGCACATGTTCACATCGGAGATAATATCCACGATGCGGCGGTTGGTTTCCTCAGGCAGGCACTCATCCTTGCAGCGGTTGCCGGCTTCCATGTGGAAGATGGGAATGTGCAACCGCTTGGCACCGATAACGGACAAGCAGGAATTGGTATCGCCCAGCACCAAAACGGCATCCGGCTTTACCTCTGCCATCAGCTGGTAAGACTTCGCAATGATATTGCCCATGGTCTCGCCCAAGTCCTT
>JAGBVD010000077.1 GCA_017630495.1 Oscillospiraceae bacterium | reverse complement strand
GGCTCCACCACCATCCTGAACGCTGTTGTTTCTAAGGATGTTTCTGTTGCTGAGATTAACGCTGCTATGAAGGCTGCTCAGACCGAGTCTTACGGCTACACCGAGGATGAGATCGTTTCTTCCGACATCATCGGCATGCGCTTCGGCTCTCTGTTCGACGCTACCCAGACCATGGTCTGCAACCTGCCCGACGGCAAGGTTCAGGTTCAGGTCGTTTCCTGGTACGACAACGAGAACTCCTACGTTTCTCAGATGGTCCGCACCATCAAGTACTTCGCAGAGCTGGCCTAATTTTCCAGACATACAAAGCCCTCCACGCAATCGCGTGGAGGGCTTTTAAATTAAGAATTGAAAATTAAGAATTTAGAATTATTGATTTTCCTCCAAAAGACCGCCCAAAATATCCTGTACCGGGACACCAAAGGCGATGTGGGTATGCCAAATTGCATCCATTCCCAGCCTATAGGGGATTTGTCCCTTTTCCAGTTTTCGTATATAGTTTTCACTGATATGCAGCTTTTGGGCCATTTGCTTTTGGGTCAGTCCGTTCTTTTTTCTTAAATAGCGAATATTGCTGCAAAAGTTTGCAAATTCATCAAGCATACTAACACCTCTCTCTTGTTGATATCTTTATGATATCATTTCAATTACATAAAATCAAGAGGCAAGTTACTATAATGATATCATTATGATAGTGAGGTGTTACCATGTCTAATAAAGCACAAACTTGTATCCGTCTTGAGCCGGAGCTGCTCTATAAAATCGCTGTAGTGGCAAAGAAGAACTCCCGTTCTATGAACGGTCAGATCGAACACTTGGTGCAGCAATGCGTCAAGCAGTATGAAGAGGAAAACGGGGAAATCCCCGTTGATCCGGACGCGGTATACAGATAAGGGGACATCCTGCCCGTCTGTAGGGACAAACCTCCGGACTGTCCGTAAATTTTCAATCCGTCCCGAAGGGACACCGCAATTTTCCATTCTCCATTCTCCATTTTCCATTTCCACCATCCGCCTCCCTTTTGCACATTTTTTGCCTGCCGGAATACATTGGAATGAGTGGCCCAACCGCTCAAACAAATTTTGGAGGTATTCTTTATGTGTAACAATGGTTGCGGTAATAACTGCTGGTGGATCATCATTTTGATCCTTCTGTTCACCTGTGGCTGCGGCGGCAACGGCCTGTTTGGCGGCAACAACTGTGGCTGCGACAACAACTGCGGCTGCTGCTAAATGACAAACCGGGGCGGCCAATCGGCCGCCCCTTTTCTTTGTGTCAAGACAGAGGCCACAAAGAAAATGTAGGGGAGGCTATCCACCCCTGGACGCCCGTCAATATTTCAGGCCCCCAGAGGTCAAAGAAGCGCCAAAGACAAGCAACTCGACCCCGAAGTGTATGTGGATACTCGAGAGGGGAGAGTTGCGCAGTAAGTCAAAACACCTTGCGCAGCAAGCTTTTGAACACCTCATCCGTCAGCCCTCTGGGCTGCCACCTTCCCCTCAAGGGGAAGGCTTTGAGAGAGTCTGTTGAAAACATTGTGTTTTGACGGTTTGGAGATTCTTTGACCCTCTGGGGCCCAATTTTTGAAATTTTCGTTGGAAAAAAGCCAATTTTTCCCTGGAAAATCCTTGACATCGGGAAGAAATACCTATATAATATACTGGTCTGCGTATGTGTATGCGTATGACATATCCTTGCTCCCGTAGCACGGGGGCCTAATGTCCAGAAGGAGGTGCACACAACATGGCTAAGACCACCGGCAAGTACGAGGCTCTTTACATCCTCGATCCCGCACAGGGCGAAGAGGGTATTGCAGCTCTTGTAGAGAAGTTCAAGGCAATGGTTGAGGCGGAGGGTACTGTCGCTAACATCGATGAGTGGGGCAAGCGTCGTCTTGCTTATCCCATCAACGACCTGCCCGAAGGCTACTACGTCCTGATGACCTTCGAAAGCAAGCCCGAGTTCCCCGCAGAACTGGAGCGTGTTATGAAGATCACCGACGGCGTTATGCGCTGCCTGACCACCGCAGTGGAAGAGTAAGGAGGTAACTTCATGCTTAACCACATCGTAATTATGGGTCGTCTGACCCGGGATCCCGAGCTGCGCCGTACCGGCAGCGGCGTCGCCGTTACCAGCTTTGCTCTGGCAGTTGACAGAGATTTTGGCAAGAACGAAAACGGCGAAAAGGAAACCGATTTCATTGACTGCGTCGCCTGGCGGCAGACCGGAGAGTTCGTCTCCAAGTATTTCGCCAAGGGCCGTATGGCAGTGGTATCGGGTCGTCTCCAGATTCGTAACTGGACCGACAAAGACGGCAACAAGCGCCGCACTGCAGAAGTCATTGCAGACAATGTCTACTTTGGCGACAGCAAGCGTGAGGGCGAGGCTGGCTACGCTGCCCCCGCTGCTCCCAGCTTCGGCGGCTACAGCGCTCCGTCCGCACCTGCATCCGATTTTGCGATGCTGGCTGACGATGACGCACAGTTGCCCTTCTAACAACTGAACTTTTCTACAAAATACTAAAGGAGGAATTCCCATGGCTAACGAACAGCGTGTTCGTCCCCGCAAGCGCAAGAAGGTTTGCGCATTCTGCGTGGAAAAGGTAACTGCCATTGATTACAAGGATGCTACCAAGCTCCGCCGTTACCTGTCCGAGCGTGGCAAGATTCTGCCCCGCCGTACCACCGGCACTTGCGCAGCTCATCAGCGCAACCTGACCACCGCTATCAAGCGCGCTCGTCAGATCGCTCTGCTGCCCTACGTTGCTGAGTAATCAGAAAACGCGCCCCAAGGCATTCGCCTTGGGGCGTTTTCTTGTTATGCAAAAAGTCACCAACCGTCAAAAGCGCAAAGAAAAAACACACTATATATGCGATATATCGCAAATCCCACAGGGGATTTATATCGCTGCAAGGGATGCTATTTTGCCATTGTTAACTTTTCCAGCAGCCGGTAGAAAATATCCCCAAAGGTCAGCTTTTCCACAGCCTTTTCCGCCACCAGGGGAATCTGGGCCAGCACCTGCTGACCGGACTTTACGGTCATTGTTCCCAGCCGCTGACCTTTGCTCACCGGCGCATCCACCGCTTCGTCCAGCTCCACTTCGGTGCTGACGGAGCTTTTTTGCCCTTTGTCGATGAGCAGCGGTGTCTGCTGGGCAGGCACTGCCGACACCGTATCGTTTTTCCCCAGCTTTACCGGCACAAAACACTTTTCCGGCATTTCCGGCTGGATCAGCGCGTAGTTTGCAAAGCCGTAGTCCAGCAAGGATTTGCAGGCGGCAAACCGTTTGGGCGAGGTTTCGCTGCCCATCACCACCGCCACCAGCTCCATCCCCTCCCGTTGGGCGGAGGCAGAAAGACAAAAGCCTGCCCCGGAGGTAAAGCCGGTTTTTAACCCGGTGGCGCCGCTATAAAAACGCACCATTTTATTGGTGTTGGAAAGGCCGAATGTGCCACCGCGCACCGTGTCCATCCAAATGGTAGTGTATTTCTTAATGTCCGGGTGGTTTTGCAGCAGCTCTCTGGACATCACCGCAATATCATAGGCCGAGGTTTTGTGGTCCTTGGCCTCCTCACTGTCGTCCAGGCCGGTGCAGTTGACGAAATTGGTGTCATTCATCCCCAGCTGTCTTGCCCGGGTGTTCATTTGCTCCACAAAAGCCGCCTCACTGCCGGCAATATGCTCGGCCATGGCGCAAGCGCAGTCGTTGGCGGAGCTGACCGCAATGGACTTGACCATATCCTCCACGGACATCTGCTCTCCCACCTTCAGATAGATCTGGCTGCCGCCCTTGGCGGCTGCTTCCTCTGAAGCGGTAACCATATCGTCCCACCGGATCTTCCCGCCGTCGATGGCCTCCATAATCAGCAGCATCGTCATCACCTTGGTCACGCTGGCCGGTGGCAGTGGCGTATTGGCATCCTGCTCATACAGCACCTGCCCGGTGGCAACCTCCATTAAGATGGCGCTTTTCGCCTCGATCTGCATATCCGCCGCCTTGGCTTTCACCGGGAACAACCCCAGCGCCAACACAGCCACCAACAAAATCCAACCCATCCGCTTCATAGTGACCCCTCCTTGTTACCTTGGGACATTCTATGAAGCTCGTCTTCTTAAAATTCCGGAATAAATGCGCTGTCTGCAGATTCTTTTTCCTGGGTAAAGCCCTGCAGACCATTTAAATACATCCAGCTGAGCACCGCGTCGTATTCCTGGTCGGCGATCTTCCGGTCAAAGGGTGGCTGCAGGCCGGGCATCGGGGTGTACTGGCGCATTAAGCTGACCAATACCTCCCCCTTGGGGAAGGTCTGGCCGATCCAGTCCAGCACCTTCAAAGAGTTTTCCACCTGTCCGGGAAGGATCAAGTGTCGAATGATCACACCCTTTTTCAGCGTGTCCCCCTCCCATTGGGGTCTTCCCACAATTTCTGCCATCTTTTGGATAGCGGCCGCTGCCACCTGGAAGTAATCCGCCGCCCCGGAAAGGGTTTTTGCCAGAGTGTTGTCTGCATATTTCATATCCGGCAGGAAAATGTCCACTTTTCCTGCCAGTTTTTCAATAGTTTGGGGCAGTTCATAGCCGCCGCAGTTATACACCACCGGCACCGGCAACGGCTTTTCCAGCGCAGGCAGAATGGTAGGAAGAAAATGGGTGGGGGTGACCAGGTCGATGTTCTCCGCCCCCTGGGAGATCAGCTCCTCCATCCGCTGCCGCAGCGCGGCGGAGTCCATTTCCTCTCCCACCGGTGTTTGGCTGATGGCCCGGTTTTGGCAATAGCTGCAGCCTAAGGTGCAGCCGCCAAAGAAGATGGCGCCGCTGCCGCCGCTGCCGGCCAGGGCCGGTTCTTCCCACTTGTGAAGCATGGATTTGGCAACCAACGCCTTATCTGTGCCGCCGCAAAAGCCTTTTTGCCCGGCCGTTCTGTCCACGCCGCACTGCCGGGGACAAAGCTTACAGTTTACATAACACATAATATATCTCCCTGAAAATTCGTACCTCTAGTCTACGGCAGCGTTGGTTTTTTGTCAAGGAAGACCGCCTCTCTTGCTTTTCTCATTTTTTGTGGTATATTAGCAGTAGTGGTATCCATTCTACAAAGGAGGACAACAATGAAACGCCCGTTTTGTTTGCTCCTGGCGCTGTTGAGCCTTTTTTTGCTCTGCAGCTGTAAAACTTCCGGAGGTGAAGATACAGTGAAATATGCTGCTACCCAACAAGATATAGACCACCTGGAGAAACTGTACGCAGGCCGCTCCGTTTATTTCGGCGAGGCCCACGACCACGCCAACACCGGCGGTAACTCTGATGGCGATCAGGATTTAAACACCTGGATCACCGGCATGGAAAACCTGCATATGGACTTTGCCGCTATCGTTGATCATCGGCAGACCTGCCATATGTCTTTGGCGCTGTGGCAAAAAGGTTGCTTTATCGGCGGCACCGAGGCAGCCACCACCATTCTGGACAGCTCTGCCGAAAAGAAGAATCTGCATTATAATATGCTGTTTACCGACCAGGAGGCTTTTACCCGGGTGCTGCAATCCGAAGCTTCCTATAATTACGATCCCCAGACCACCTTTTTCAGCTACCCCCACTTTACCACCGCCCAATTTAAGGCTCTGATCCAGAAGATCAAGGATGAGGGCGGTATGTTTGTCCATGTCCATCCCAAAAGCAATGGCTATATGACCTCCGACAACCCGGCCGCCTATTGGTTTGCCGACGAAACCGGATTGGAGGTGTTTGTAGACGGCGCAGATACGAAGAAAAATTACAAGCTGTGGACCGATCTTTTGTATTTGGGCGCCCGGGTATGGGCCACTGCCGGCAGCGACAGCCATAATATGCCCAACACCAACGCCCTGACCGCCATCTATGCCGAAGAAAAGACCCCGGAAAGTCTGTTCCGTCATATGCGTATTGGCGACTTTGCCCCCGGCTATGTGGGCATCCGTATGACCATTGGCGATGCCAAAATGGGCAGCAGCTGCAGCTTTTCCGGCAAGAGAGTTGTCTTTTCCACCGGTTCGTTCCACGAAAGCATTCTCAAAGACCATAGCGCCTTCCAGGTGGTTTTGTTTGAGGGAAGCAAGGAAGTCTTCCGGGAAAACATCGACCACACCAAGACACATTACTTTGCCTATGACTGCTCCGAAACCGCGCCCTTCTATCGGGTAGAGGTTCAGGATCAAGAGGGCAACCCCATCGCCTTGGGCAATCCCATCTGGCTTGACTAAATCACCAAAAAAACCGGGAAATGTGGCTTCATTTCCCGGGTTTTTTTTGGCACTTTTTTCCGGTTTTTCGGACAGTTTTTTCTTGCTTTTTCGACACGGTAGCTTTATAATGAAGAAGGTTAATAAAAATTTAATAATTTGGAGGAAAAACAATGAATCTTGTCTATGGTATCAACGACAAACCCAAGTTTGGCCAGATGCTGATCTTTGCTTTCCAGCAGGTTTTGGCAATTCTGGCAGCAACCATCGCTGTTCC
>JAGBVD010000076.1 GCA_017630495.1 Oscillospiraceae bacterium | reverse complement strand
TTTGCCTTGTCTGACGCAAATATCTGCCTTTTTCAGGTGCTATGCAGTTTTGAAGTGGTAACTTTTTTGATGAACAAATAACAAAATCACCGGAATACTGTCGTATTTCGGTGATTTTTTATGCAGTTAAGCGGAAAAGGGGCCCTTCAAAACCAATACTTCCTTATGGAGTGTTGCCCTTGCCTTGTTTTTTACTTTTCCAATCGATAGAGCCGCTTGGCATTTTCTGTGGTGATGTGATGTACCTCCTCTACGGAAATCCCCCGGATTTCCGCCAGGCGCTCCGCCATCCGGTATAGATACCCCGGATCGTTGCGCTTGCCCCGGAAAGGCTCCGGCGCCATAAAGGGGCAGTCCGTTTCCAGAACAATTCTGTCCAGAGGAATACTCTCGGCAGTTTCCACCGCTTTGCGGGCATTTTTGAAGGTCAGCACACCGGTAAAGCCGATATACCAACCCATATTCACCAGCTGCCGGGCCATCTCCGCAGAGCCGGAATAGCAGTGGAACACACCGGTTACATCCTTAAAATCCTTCACCACACGCATACCGTCATCGTGGGCATTGCGCTCGTGGACGATCACCGGCATCTGTAGTTCCCGGGCCAGCTCCATTTGCATCCGGAAGGCCCGGATCTGAATTTCCCGGGGGATAGTCTCATAGTAGTAGTCCAAACCGATCTCACCAATGGCCAGCACCTTGGGGTGCTTTGCCATTTCCCGGTAGGCATCCAGCACAGCTTCATTAACCTCGTCGGCTGTGTCCGGGTGGGTTCCCACCGCGGCATAGACAAAGGGGTATTTCTCCGCCATAGCCACGCAGTCTTTGGAAGAATCCAGACAGCAGCCCACATTCATCATATATTCTACGCCCTTGTCTTTCAGGCCCAGAAGCACCTGCTCCCGGTCTTCGTCAAAGGCCGGGTCATTCATATGGGCATGGGTATCAAACAGCATTTTTATCCTCCTCGATCACGGCCACAAAACAGCCGTCCAAAACTTGCAAACGGGGGTCGCCCAAAGAAAAAGCCGTGTGGTTAGGATAGCCACGCAGACCCTCTCCGGTGCATTTGACAAAGGCCTCCTTCAGCACCCAAAACTGCAGCAGTGCCGTTCGTTTGTCCTGTGCTTTTTCGTACTGCTCCCATTCTGCTTCCGAAAGGATCTTCCGGGCGAGGCGCAAATCGATATCCCGGTCTGTTTCTTCTGCGTCGATGCCTACCGGTGTGTCTGACAGCACACAAAACACCCGTTTTTTGGTGTGGGAAATGGAAAAATGCACCGCACTGTCTTGAAAATAAGGCTTTCCCCGCTCCGTCCGCAAAATATCCGGCATCGGCGCTCCGGTTTCCTCCCGGTACATCCGGGTCAAAAGCTGCATCCCGGCATCGTGGCGGTCAAGCTCGCCTAATTCCATAGACCGTATCTGCACTGTCTCACCCCCCTTTTCTTTACTATACCCCAAAAGGAAAACACTGTCAAATGTTCTGTTTTTCCAAAGGAGCGCATAGAGTTTAAGGAGGTGATGGATATGAGTACGCAAACACCGCAGCTGCCCCACAAGCTGACTCTGAACGACCGGAAAAACCTTACCTTGACCGGTGTGACAGAGGTAGTCAGCTTCGACGATACCTCTGTGATCCTGCGCACCCAGCTGGGCGCTTTGGAGGTCCAGGGGCAGCAGCTGCAGCTAAAAACCCTTTCCATTGAGGGTGGACAAGTGGCCGTCGACGGCCACATCAGCGCCTTGATTTACGAGGAGCCGCGGTCTGCCGACAGCTTCTGGAGGCGGCTGTTCCAATGATCACCCCAAAGGTGGCCTTTTTGCGGTTTTTGACCGCGGTGCTGGTGGGGTTAGGCCTGGGTCTGTACTACGGATTTTTGCGGCCGCTGCGACCAAAACACACCCAGCTTTCCGATATTTTGTTTTTGCCGGTGGCCGGTTGGGCATGGCTTTATGTAAGCTTTGCCGTGTGCCAGGGGGACCTGCGGCTGATTTACAGCATCGGTCTGGTCTGCGGCGCCTTTCTTTGGGAGATGACTATTGGGCATCTTTTGCGGCCGGTTTTTCGGGGTTTTTGGGGTGTTATCCGGAAAATTTTTACTTTTTTCATTACCCCCTGGGCCTATATTGCAAAAAAAGTTGTAAATTTATTAAAATTTCTC
>JAGBVD010000002.1 GCA_017630495.1 Oscillospiraceae bacterium | reverse complement strand
TAAGAATCCGGCTTCTTGATCTCAATCACATCGTCAAGCATTGCCGGCCGCCTCACTAACCAGAGAATACCTTGCGTAGTGGGTCTTCTCACCGCGCCGGTTCTTGCCGACCACCATCTCGCTCTTGATCGCCACGCCCATCTGACGCAGATCGGTGATCCTGGACGCCAACCTGGCGATTCCATATTCGTGTTCCGCCTCCAGGTGGGTGATCGAGCCGTGCTTTTTCATATGTAAAAGAATCAAATCAACTTGTTTTGCCATTTAACATTCCTCCTCGTATTTTGCATTTTTACATTTTCTGCGGTTATTCGCCTGTTCTTTAGCTGTTGTCCATCTGCAATTATCAGGGGAATACCCTTTATCATTGTCGATACGGTCTAGTGTGCATTTCCCCCTTTGTGCGTTTTCGTCATAACCATTTGCCATAGCCCATCTGTAAAAAGGTTCGAATTCGAGCCACTGTTGACAGACAGTTATCCCCCTGCCGCCGTAGTCTTTGTAATTCCCGCGCTTGGGATTACTACATCGGGCTTTCATTCCAACCCATACCCCATAAAGCCTTGTACCTTTCTGTCCATGTTTTCTTGACATATTTCCTGTTTTTTCGGCCAAATAGCACCCACATGACCTAGTATCGCCTCTTTTTAGCGCCTCGTAGCTGACTGTTACCTCGTTTCCGCAATCGCACTTACACAGCCATTTTGAATGAGCGTTCCTTGCCTTTCCTGCAAATTCTATGACAACCAACCGTCCAACCCTCTGCCCAGTCAAATCTATTCGCTTTCCTCTCATGTTCTAACCTCAATCATCATCGTATTTAGCTGCAAGCATTGTGTAGACTTCGCATCTTTTGTAATGCTCACAGCAAAATGTCAGAAGCTGTATGTCAAAATCTTTCCTGGTGAGGTAGATCAATGCGATGCTGCTCTTGTCAATAATGCCTTCGCAGGTGATGCGCCGTCTACCGTCATCGTATTTATAAAAAGGACATTGCACATCCGCCTGCCTATATGAGCCACTTGGCATATGTCTACCCCTCCTTTCCTTAATCTTCCGCTAACATTCGTTGTAGGCTTTCCAGCTCTGCCTTCCCCAGCTTGCCGGAAGCACCTTTGGGAATCTCCTTTTTCCTTTTTCTTTTGGTAATTGTCCCATCCTCCTGCCACCATTTGAGAATCGTGTCATAGTGATTTTTCACGTTGGCACCATTCTTAATAATGAAATTGGATAGCTTGTCCACATAGTAGTCAAATGTCTCCAAACCCATCGTGTCCAACAGGTCCGCTATCTGCGCAGGAGACAGAAACACCACATTCTTGCCCAACTCCCCACCAAAAACAGTAACATTTCTATCTTCTGCCGCCGCCGCAATCTCCGTTTCGGTTGTGGTTGTAGCTGCAGCTGCAGTTGTAGATGTAGATGTATTTGTTTTTGTAGATGTAGTTGCAGGTGTAGTTGTAGTTGGATACCATTTGATATCATTTGATATCATTTGATAGCCTTGGTTATCAATGGTCGTCAACCACTCGTCAAAACTAATCTCCTGCTCTCCTTTACGCTTTCGGTCTCGGCAAAACGCAGCATATTGCCTTTTCAGGATCGTGCGGTTATACTCCTCTGAATCTTTATCGATTTTTGGTCTCACAAAGCCCCAGGCTAAAGTAAGGCCGAGGTCTCCGTCAAACTGTGGCAATTCACCGCTTTGCCCATACTTAAGCATCGCTACCAAAAGCCGCCCCTTATCCGCATCTGACAATGCCATAATCGGCTCCAAAATTTCAAAATAAAGCATTATTCCGGGCCTTGCCATATTAACCTCACTTCCTGCAGGCAGTAATCTCAATCCCGGTTGGCACTGCTCTTGCTACCTTGTTAATAAAATGCCCCTCGTGGCTTGTGGCGTCCGAAAGGTGCAGCAAATGGATTTCCCTGCACTGGGACAAATCCAAACTGCGCAGATAATCACACAGCGTATCAATCTCCATATGGGCGTTGGTAATGCGGTATCTCACCTTCTCCGGCATCTTCTCGCAACGCTGTAGTATAGCCTTGTCATAGTTGGCTTCTATGGCTAACAGATTCAGCCCGGGAAATCTATACCGCAAATTCACCGTGTCCGTAGCAAATGCCAACACATCTCCGTCCACCCGGCTCTTGATCAAAAAGCCCAGCGGCTCTTTCGCATCGTGAAACACGTCGAAAGGAACGATGTCAAAGCTCCCTATGTTAAACTGCTCCATATGCGCAATAAGGTTTACCGCATCCGTATCAAGGGCCTCCGCAGTCCCCTCACTCATATACACCGGCATACCCCGGCTGACCAGTTCGGCAACACTCTTGGCGTGATCCTTATGTTCGTGGCTTACAATGCACGCCTGAAATTCAGACAGCGAAAACCCGGATAGTTTTTGCAACTTTTTGTGGGACACACCGCATTCAAGAAGAATTTTCGTGTCTGCATCTGAAACCAAGTATGCATTTCCGCTGCTGGAAGAGGCCAATGCTTCAAACCTCATATCGGACACTCCGTTTCCGGAGTCTTTACCTCAATCGTAGTCTCCGGCGCATGCTCCTTCTGATATTGTGTAGACTTCTTGATCTGTTCTCTGGTCCACTCCGGCAAGGCCTCAAACACCACATCATCCCACTTGTCCATATCCCAGGTAACGACAGGCGTGTTGGAAATGGGTGCCGGCATACCTTTGGGCAGCGGCATAAGATTTGCCACATTGGAATATTCACCGGTGTCATTGAGCACCACCTGCAGTTGACAGGGCTTGCCCAGTTGGTCAAATACATCCAGCTCTGCAAACTCATCGTCTGAATAGGTCTTGCTGTTCCAACTCTCCAGGAAGGTCCGCAAACCGCCCTTTTTGCTTACAGAAAATGTAAACTCTTTAGAGAGCTGTCTTTCCTCCACCTTGCCGTCGATCTCAATGGTCTCACTGGGCAGCGCCCACACAAACTTGACCTTGTTGGCATAGCTCTTAAATTTCTCACTATACTGCTCGCCCAGGTCGATCACACCTACACAAACCGCCATATAAACACCCGGCTCTACCGGCGGCGTCTTTGGCTTTGCTCTGTCCTTAATTTTCATAATTCACTCTCAGCTCCTTGTCCTTTTCACTGACAACCAAACGAATAATCTGGCTGCTGCATTTTTCCAAATTGGTAACGCTCTCTGCGTTGTCCACAAAAAGCGGCACACGCACGCCGTAGGCGTTAGAAAGGGTATTGATAATGTCAATGCCCAGATTGATCTTCATACCGTTGTTTAAGTTTTCATATGCAATACCGTCGTACACCACATCACACCGGTCCTCCACACCGCCGTTGGCCTGCTCCCGGAACAGACGAAATCGGGCGATCCGGAACAATCCGTTGATGCTGTCCTCCACAAACCGGGTCTTATATACGCTGTATTCATGCAGCAGATACAGCATCATCTCAATAGCGTCCAGGCACTGTGCAGCGCTCTTGGCTTCCTGCCGCAGCTGCTCCACCCGCTGTCGAGAGTAGTCCAGTAAGCTTTCCTTGCTGATAATGGCCATCTGCTGCGCAATTTGTCCGCTGATCTCCGACACTTCCTGCCGCAGCTTTCTTTTCAAACCGGCAGTGCTTTCGTGGATCTCAAACAGTTCTGCATTTAGCTTGTCAACACGCGCCTGAACAACCTCTTTGCGCTGGATATAATCTGCCATATCCTTCGGCTCAACTTTGGATGCCTCTGCCGCATCGATTTGCACCTGCAGCTGGGCGATCTCTGCTTTTAGCTGCTGGACTTCTTCTTGCCCAGCGGCAAGCCGCGCTTGTGCTTGTGCCTTTGCACTCTTGTGGTAATCCGCAGATTCCACAATATCATTCAGACGGCTCTTTTTGCCGGTTTCAAAGGCATCCCTGGCCTTTTGCAGCACATCTGCAGGGAGATCCTGCCCACAAGCCACACAAGTGCCACCGGAAAAGATTTCTGCGTTAACGGCGTGCCAGGCCGTTTTGGCCTCCGCAATTCTCTGCTCCTGCTCCTTGATATACGCCTTTTCGTTTGCAACCATAGCTTCCTTTTTCGATAGCTGCACCTGCAGAGAAGTCAACCGGATGTTCAGACTGTGTGCATCCACATTACCCGCACTTTGAGCATCCCGATATGCCTTGTTCTCATTTTCCAAAGCAGTTAGGGCAAGCTGCTCCTGCTGAATTTCCAGGCTCTTTTTCTGGGCGGCATTGTCATTTTCCAAAGCGAGGATTTGCGCCTCCACAGCCTCCTTCTTTGCCTGCAGTTTCTCTGCTTCTGTCTTGGCTGCAGCAAAATCCAAGCTTTCTACATCTTCAATGGTCTTCTGACATTCACTGATTCTTGCCGGGATCTCCGTCTTTGCGCCGACAAATTTCCGTTTCTCTGCCAGGAGCTTGCTCTTGTAGTCCTCCAAAGACAGCTTGCCCATACTCTCTACCAACGGCGCAAACTGCTCATTGGTTGCCAGAATCTGCGCGTCATCCATCACCCCGGCCACCTTGAAAAGCACCGCCCGTCTTTCTTGCCAGGAAATATCATTGCTAAAATAGGTAGTACTTGTCAGCAGCCTAAAAGTATTCTCGTCCACCAGTTCATTCACCTTGTCCTGGAAGCCATTCTTTTTGATCGGCACGCCATTGATAAAATAATCACTTGTGTGGCCGTCAAAGGTAGCCTCGCTCGATCCTCTCTTGGTGGACCACACCTCTCGATATGTACGCCGCAGAGAAAGTTCCTCTCCATCCACCCGAAACACTGCCTCCACCTCTGTCAATGCATCGTGGTCGATCACATTGCCATCACTATCCAACGGTTTAACATCAAAATTTTTATCACCGACACCGGTAGAGCTTTTTCCAAAAAGTACCCACATAAAGGCATCAAATACCGTTGTTTTTCCAACAGCATTATCACCTGCTATTTCAGCACTTCTGCCATTAAAGTCTAATTTCAAATGCCGAAAACACTTGAAATTGGATAATTCCAAACTTATAAGTTTAATATCTTTCATTGATTTTTCTCCTTTTATGTGCTACAATAGCACTGCATGAATTTGCACTTGCCGTCTTCGGGTATGCCCACCCGGGACGGCTTCTTTTTATCGTCTGTAGCTGTTCCAGATCCGGCCCGCGTGAAAACAGCCGACACAAATCGTGCCAAAGGCCAACAGCACCAAGAATAGCTCGCTAATAAAGCCGATCCATTCCAGCCCCATCCAAAGCAGCAAAACCGCCAACACAATACCCAGCAGAAATGCCAGACGCCGACAGGCATCCTTGCGCCGGGCAGCTTTCCTTGCCGCAACTCTTTGATTCATAATTTCGTAGTCGCTCATTTTTCTTCCTCCCCATTCGGCTTCTGAAAAACAATCCCGGTCTGATTGCCCAACGCTTTCCACGCAGGACTATGCTTGTCCGTCAGCAGCTTGAGCAAGCCGGCACGAAACAGTTCCGCTGCCACCGCATCCGCATTTCGCAGTTGGGTGTAGATTCCGCCGATCAGCACCGCCGTATCATTGATTAGCTCCGGCACACTGCCGGCAGCCTCAATAAGTTGCTGCTTGTTTTCCTTTGAAATATTTACTTTGATCATTTTCTTTTCCTCCTAGTTTTCTTTGAATCTTTTTATCTGTGCGGTCGTAAAACCGAGCAGTTTTAATATGATGCCCGGATCAGGATTCAGAATTGGCACAATTCTTCGCAGTTCCCCAATATCCAAATTGTTGTGGGCATGACGAATCTTTGTATTCAGTGTTGACTGGTTAATGCCGGACTCCCGGGCCAGCGCCCGAACAGAAACTTCGTCATATCGCTGTGCAAGGCATCTGTAGATTTCTTTCTTGAAGTCCTGTTCCAAATACTTTTCTTCCAGTTGTTTGATGCGTGGCATATTATTTCTCCTCCTTATGTTTTGAATTCCGCCTATTATTTTGTTGCGATTTCAAATCAATCCACCGACAATTCTCAGGACAGTAATTACCGTTCACATCAATGCGGTCAATGGTGCATTCGCCATATGGTGCATTGGGGTCATATCCATTTGCCATAGCCCATTTATAAAAGGCCTTAAAATCATTTAGCCACTCACTACAAATAGAAATTCCACGGCCGCCATAATATTTGTATTTTTTGTCATTTTCGTTATAACAACGGACTTTCATATTTGTCCAAACCCAATAGAGGCGGGCCTTTGTCTTGGGAGGAATCTCCTTATATTTTGAATCCCTAATATGTTCTTTCTTTAGACAACCACAGCTTCTTACCCCACCTCGGAGATGACTGTCGCTAACAACAACACTTTTTCCACAATCACAAACGCACTGCCAAAATATCGCTCTTCCTTTGCTTCGCTGCTGTCGTCCAATCACCGTCAACCGACCAAGTTTCTCCCCTGTTAAATCAGCCATTTTCTCACTCCATTTTTACATTCAGAATCTCACAAATTGCAGCCCTAACTTTCGGCGCATTTCTTTCTCCACTGTAGATCTTGCCAAGATAACTGCTATCCACATAAAGCCCGGTTTTCTCCCGCACTTGATCCTCCAGCCATTTTTGCGATTTACCTAAATCAATAAGCCGATATTTGACCGTTTTTCTAAAGTCCATTTTCTCACCTCCTTTTATCTTGACAGGTACGCCTGCGAGTACTATAATAATTATGTAACTAATCATTTAGTACGCTTGTGCGTTCTCATCTGCCTCCAATATAGTACGCTGTTGCGTTCTTGTCAAGTACTTTTAGACGCTTTTGCGTACTTTTGGCAGATTGCACAAAAAAGGAGGAACGAAAATGTGTACTTTTTACGAACGTGTTGCTGAACTTAGCGCGGAAAAGGGCGTATCCGGAAGCCGCGTCTGCCTTGACCTTGGATTAAGTAAAAGTACTTTATCTGACATTAAGTCCGGTAGAAAAAAAGGTGTATCTGCGGAAACTGCTCAAAAATTTGCTTCCTACTTTGGCGTAACTGTAGGCTATCTTCTTGGTGATGAAGAAAAATCCTCCCCCAGCCAGCCGCAACTTACTGAGGGAGAACGAACCCTTCTTAATTTGTTCCGCCAAGTCCCGAAGGAGCAGCAGGAAATGGTTCTTCAGATGATCCGCGCTGCTTTAGGTAAGTAAGGATCACACCTGCAGCAATCACCAAAGCTCTGCCGGGATCTTCACTTTCGCGTATCATGTTAATTAACGCAACCTCATTCTGATTCAAAATAACCCCCTCCTCTGTATTTCACCACTATACCCGCTATCCACCGATATGGACGGCGGGTACTTTTTTGCCTCTTAAACTGTCCGGTATATTTCCCAATATGTGTTATATAACTGATTTAGTGATATTTCCTGCCAATCGCACAGTATCTTGCCGCGATACTGTAATTTTTTAGTATTTTCTTCTTGTTCTTTTGTTATCACCCTCGTAGGATACATTTCAGCCAAAAAAAATTCGCTCCCAAGTTTCAGAGTCCAATCCTAAAACCATTTTTATATCCTTTGCTTCACCAAGCGTAAACTCCGCTCCCTCCTTATTATTTAATTTTGCATTAAATCTCGACCGGGAAATACCAATTTTGACAGCCAACTGGGCCTGGGTCATATCATTTTCCCGGATCTTCCCCTTCAGCAGCGCACTG
>JAGBVD010000075.1 GCA_017630495.1 Oscillospiraceae bacterium | reverse complement strand
CCTGGCTGGCGGACACCTTCTATGCACCGGCGCTGCCCGGTGTGGTGCTGGACCTTTCCTGGATGGCTAAGGTTTGCCCGGTGCTGCAGCTGAGCCAACTGGAATTTATTGATATTTCCATCCACAAATACCAGGGTGTGCAAGTAAACGAGATTCTTTGGGGAAGCTTTGGTTATGCGGCGATTGTAGCGGCAGCAGGCATAGCCTTTTTGGCCCTGGCACTGCTGGTGTACCGCAAGCGCAAACTGGAAACGGCAGGGGATTTCCTCTCTTTAAAGCCTATTTCCCCGGTGTTTTTGGTGCTGTATACCCTGTCTGTCGGCGCGATCTTCTACCTGATCGCAGAGCTGTTCGGCGGTGAATTTGGATATGCCTTTTTGGTGGTTGGTTTGATCGTGGGCTTCTTCACCGGCTGTATGCTCCTGGAAAAACGGGTGAAAGTGTTCCGTAAGAAACGGTTTTTGCAGCTGGCGGTGGTGGTACTGTGCTTCTTCGGCACTGTTACCGTTACCTGGCTGGACCCCATCGGCATTACCCGGTATGTGCCGGAAAACTCCCAGGTGCAGTCCGTCAGCATCAGTCCCTTCAGTGTCCAGGACGGTATAACCAGCGTTACCCTCGATAAATACTATTATCAAAGAGAAGCGCTGACATTGACGGAACTCAAGGACATCGAAGCCATTCGCACCGTGCATCAGCACTGCATCGACAATCCCATTAACAGCAAGCCGATCCTTTCCGGCGATGGATATGAAATTTATACGGATTCCTGGACACCCCTTACCATTACCTACAAACTGAAGAACGGCACTGCAGTGCAGCGGTACTACAAATTTAGTGCCAACTCGGAAGCAGGAAAGATCCTAAAACCCTATTTTAGCAGCGCGGAGTATATTCTGGGCACGGAGAATGTTGCAGATTTGCTTTCCCGGACGATGTATATGGAGTATCACCCCAACCAAAATGATGTTGTGGTGCGATTCCAGCCGGGCAGCGCCAACAATGCCCGGATTGAGGACACCGCCTCTGCCTATGATCCGCCCATGGTGTCTTACCATGTGGTAGGTACGCTGGATAACTCCCCGGAAGCCGGGGCACTGCTCAATGGGATTGTGGCAGACTGCAAGGAAGGCACGATGGCCCAGCTGTATGATTATCACGGTGATGTGGTGGGCAGCCTTTCCATCCAGTACCGGGATGAAAATAAGGTCAGCCAGTATATGGATATTACTATTTACAGCGACAGTGCCAACACGGTGGCTTGCCTCAAGCAGTTGGCAGAGAAATAACCGTAACCCCCGGAGCGACGCTCCGGGGGTTTTTCGTGGAAAAGTCTTGCCATTGTTGGAAGATTTCGGTATAATAACAAAAAAGCCTTCAAAAAGGAGGTATCCGGGTGAATCAGAGAGAACTGGCCTGTCGGGGCTGTTTGCTTGGTCTGGCGGTGGGCGATGCTATGGGCAATACCGTGGACAAGAAAAACTGGGAGGAGATCTGCGAAAGCTATGGCCCTAACGGCCTGCTGGGCTATGACCTGGCCAACGGCTGCGCAGAGATCACATCCTACACCCAGTTGGCGGCCTTTGCCGGCAACGGTCTGCTTTTGGGTGTCAACCGGGGACACAGTGAAAAGTACAGCCGCTACATTGCCGTGGGTCTGAAAGAGTGGCTCAAAGGGCAAATGCGGCAAGAGGGAAAAAGCTATTGCTGGCTTACCCAAGTGCCCCAGCTTTGCCAGCGCCGCTGCGCGGACTCCCGGCTGAAGGATGCGCTGGCAAGAGATACCCTTGGCACACCGGAAAGACCGATTTT
>JAGBVD010000074.1 GCA_017630495.1 Oscillospiraceae bacterium | reverse complement strand
TGGTATAGTTGGACTGAATGGTGAAATAATAGGTGCTGCCGGTTTTGGGAGCACTGGTACAGGGACTTGTCATATTCTGGTTGGCATGGAATGCAGACACCTGAAACTCCCAGTTGAGACTGCCGTTCTCACTTTTAATGTTGAACTTGCCAAACTTAGGGCCATAGGCCTGGCCGGTTCCCACATTGACCATAGCATAGCCGGAGGATTTGCCGGTAATGGATGTTACATAGTCATCCAATGCCGCAAAAGCCGTGATGGGCAGCAGGCTGACAAGGAGCAGCACCGCCAGGATCCCCGTGATAAGTCTTTTTTTCATGATCAAACTTCCTTTCATTTATATGGCATCCAATGCCGCTACTAAATATTTTGCCGTTACAGAAGAATAGAAAAACCCATCGATGATACCGTCCTTTTTGGCGGTCATCACTGCTTTTGCGATCTCCGGAGAGGAATTTTCATCGCACAGGAAGGCGATCTTGCATTCCGGCCGTTCTGCCCGCAGCGCCTTAGCCTCGGAGAGTCTTCCTTCAATGGTTGCTCCGTTGGCATAAGATACCTCCGCCAGCAGAATATCTGCGCCTTGCAGCAGACAGTTGCTGACGACGCCGTTCTTTTTTGGACTTGTGATGCGGAAGGGCTGGAATTCTCCGTTTTCATGGAGCATCCGGATGATGCCTTCTGCCAACAAGCCGTTTTGTATGCTGATACCGATTTTTTTCATTTACCATGCCTCCTGACCGGATTCCACAGCGATAACAATTTACGGTATCATTGTAGCAACTGCAAAACGATTGCGCATCGTACTTTCGTGCAGAAAAAAGAGGCGTTGCTGCTTGCAACACCTCTTTTGTGGGTTATTCACTTGATTGAAGCTTGTTGATGATCAGACCCTTGGCTCTGGCACGAACCGCCAGTTCTGTGCGGTTGCGAAAACCGGTTTTGTCCTTCATCGATTGGATATGATGCTTCACCGTACGCAGGGACATGTAAAGCTTTTCAGCAATGGCGGCATCGGTTTCTCCTGCCACCACCAACCGCAGCACTTCCAGTTCCCGGTCGGTAAACTCGCTGCTGTCAGCATTGCCGATGTGCAGCACCGGTGTGCTTTCCGGGAACACCGATTCGCCTACCATGGTGCGATCCAGCACATTCAGGATCTCTTCTGCGGTGGCGCTTTTGTACCAGAAACTGTCCACGCCCACCGCTTTGGCCCGGTCGATGAAGCTGCATTCCGGCTGGCTGGTGATAATCACGATCTTAATATGGGGCAGGTGCTTTTTGATGCTCTCCGCCGCATCCAGGCCGCTGGCATTCATAGCGGTGCACACATCCATCAGCACAGCATCTACCTTGTTTGCCGTGCAGTAGGCCTCTGCAAACAAAGCGCTTTCCAAAGAATCCACCAAATCGTAACGACCGCTGCTTTGTACATAGATCTCCAGTAGCTGACGCGCCATGGGGTCGTCTTCTACCAACAATATTTTATACATCACGGTCGCCTCCTTTTCCGATGGTTACTGTCAGAATAAATTGGGGAACAGACTTGATCTCCAGCTGTCCACCGATGCGTTCCACATTTTTTCGTAAGGCGCTGAGGCCACCGCCTTCCCGAACAGGTCCGGTCGGTAGCAAGCCATCATTATAAATAGATACCCGATAGGCATAGGGGTCTTCTGCAAAGTCTACATACAAGGTTTTTGCCTTAGCGTGAGAAATCGCGTTGGTCAGCGACTCTGCCGCCGCCTGCAAGAACAGCTGCCGCACTTTGGCCTCCTCCGGGATCTCACCCTTCAGTTCCAGGGTGATGCCGGTGGCTGCCGCTGCTTTTTTCAACGCTTCCAGAGGCTTTTCGGTTTCCTGCACTGCCTCTTTGTGAAGTACCGCTACACTATGGTGCCACAGGGACATGGCTTCATCGGTAGAAATGCCTTCATCCTGTAAACAGCGCCGGGTGGCAAGCAGAGCCTGGCCCAGCATGCCGTGAACCTTCACCTTGATCTCCAGCCGCTCCTTGGCACGGGTCAGCGCATCGGCCTTTTCGCCGTAGTCCCGGAGTCTTTGGTTGAACTGCTCCAGCTGCTGATTTTCCTGCTCCAAACGGGTGGTCAGCTCGTGGATCTGTGTAGTATCCGCTGCGGTCAGCTGGCAAATGCTCCCCAACTGCTCCATAGCAAAGGACCACACCGTTCCATCCGGCAAACGGTACGCAGGCGTATCCCCTTGGCGCAGGCAAACGCCGTTGAGGCTGACCCCCGGTTTTTTGCTCACATGGTTCGTTTCGCCTTGCTGCAGCAGCTGCCAAAACAGCGCCGCATTTTGCAGATCCCGTCCCACCAGCTTGTGGCACAGCTCCTGCATGCAGTTGTTGGACAGAATGATCCGCCCACTGGGCTCATAGAAACACAGACCGCTGGAAAGGCTATCCAAGCCTTCTTTAATAGAAAATCTGGTTATGGTGCTCTTTCTGTACAGTCTTTCTCTGACCAGAAGGAAAACCATATAGCCAAAAATCGCCACCAGCAAAAGGATGGAAATCCATATTGGTAGTTCCGATGCCCATTTGGTCACCGCAGGCATCGGTAGGTTTTGCTTTTGTACCCGGATATTGGCAGAAAAAATTGCCAGCATTCCACCGCTGATCAAAAACCCAATAGGCAAGATCAGTTTAGGCAGCCATCTGCGTTTTGGGTACACCATAGGTACCATACAGATACCCATACAGGTGGCAATAAACTGTGCGGCCATAAAAAGGATCTGCGCAGTTTCGGAAAGGTCATAAAATGTCGCCATCACTTGCCACCTCCCCGATTTGTGGTAAGGCTGACTACCACATCTTCTTCCATAACTTCATATCGGAAGCTTCCGCAGGAGAAGGTCAGCCCTGCAAAGGCCTGCTCCGCAATTTCCTCGGAACAGCCAATTTGAATGTTCATGGTCATAGCGCCGCCTTCGCATTTCAGATTGATCAAAAATGCGGTAGCTTTGTCCAGCAGGCGCTCTGCAACATTTTCGTAAAAGTCGTAGATCGCAACCACATCCGCCACCGGGAGTGTGCCGTCACAATGGCTGTCGAGCAGGGTAAATACACCGCCCAACCGCAGATTATCCAAAGATTCCCGGATACAATGCTCCAATTCTGCCGCCGGGATCTGCTTGTTTTCTTCGCCCAGCAGCAAAAGATTGCCACGGCGCTTGATGTAGCAGCCCAGCACGCAGATTTTCGCCATCAATTCCCGGGCTTTTTCCGGCTCAGCAGAAACACGCTGCATCAGCTCCTCCGCACGGATCAGCTGGGGCGCTACCTCCTGTGCGATCCGGTCATAAAGCCGGTTCTGCTCGTCCACCTTCGCCTTATGCTCCGTCAGCTCCACCTCCGCCTGCAGCAAAGTGTTTTCCTCGCTCATCTGCTCACGGATGTCCTGCAGTTGCTGGCGCAAGGTATTTTGCACCGTGATATCATCCTGCCATACTACACGACCAGCAGTAATAGGGGTGCTACGAAGCAGGGTGTTATCCATATGTACTGCGCCGGCAGCGGTTTTCTTCAGGTCCGCTTCTGTCAAAGGCAGTGCCGCACCGGAAACATAGTGAGGCTGATAATCTGCGTCCACGATCTGCACCGGCACAGTGGTAATATCAAACAATTCCCGGTGATTGGTATTGGATGGGATCATTCCGCTTTGGATGGCGCTTTCCAGCAGGCAGGTAATGATCAGACAATCCATGGCCGTCAGGTCGCAATTGATCAGCTTCAGGGTATACAGTATCCAAAAGACGATAGCACCCAACATAATACAAAGCGGCAACCGCTGCATTTTCTTGCTTCCCGGCACACGGCTTTTCTTTAACAGCATCACCACGAAATACAGACCGCCCAGGATAAACCAGGCCATCAGAATGTAGTAAACAAAACCGTATGTGTATTTGCTGTCAAACAGTTCGATACCATGAGGAAAATCAAATACCAGCCGATGCAGGTCGTTGGTAAACACGATCCCCATC
>JAGBVD010000073.1 GCA_017630495.1 Oscillospiraceae bacterium | reverse complement strand
CATTTTCTTTTTTGAGCTCATTTTTTTCTTTTTCATTTCCTTATTACCCCCAGCACCTCGTAGAAGGTCTCGCCCGCAAGCACGGCCTTTTGCACGGCGGCGGCAAGGCTTGTGACGGAATAGCGGTATGTCTGATACTCAACGTGAGCGGTGTTAATGGTGATACCACGCTCGCGCTCTTCGGGAGCCTTGTCGATTGCGGAGTAGTCCTGCATCTCAGCCTTGCCCTGCATAGCCAGGTACTTGGTGATAGCAGCGGTCAGTGTGGTCTTGCCGTGGTCAACGTGGCCGATAGTACCAATGTTGACATGGGGCTTGGTTCTTTCAAATCTCTGCTTTGCCATTTGAAATTTCCTCCTGTTTAATGAATATTTTTAATTAATTTTTGAATTACGAGTTTTGCGCACTCATACGGACATTGTACAACATATGCCGCATAAATACAAGAGAAATTTTTAATTTCTCACCGATCGCAGATTAGTTTCTGCCGCGCTCCTTGATGAGCTCATCGGTCTTGGACTTGGGCAGCTCAGTGTTGTGGCTGGGCTCCATAGCGTAGTTGCCACGGCCCTGGGTCTTGCTGCGCAGGTCGGTTGCGTAGCCGAACATCTCGGCCAGAGGCACATTGGCGTCCACCTGAACGGCACCGGTACGGGTGATCTGACCCAGGATGTTGCCGCGACGAGCAGTGATATCACCGATAACGGTGCCCATATACTCATCGGGAACAGTCACGGAAACCTTCATGATGGGCTCCAGAATTGCGGGGTTGGCCTTCCGGCAGGCTTCCTTGAATGCCATAGAACCGGCAATCTTAAATGCCATTTCAGAGGAGTCAACCTCGTGGTAAGAACCGTCGAACAGAGTGACCTTTACGTCAACAACGGGATAGCCGGCCAAAACGCCTGCTTCCATAGCACCCTGAATACCGGCATCGACTGCGGGGATATATTCCTTGGGAATAGCGCCGCCGACAACAGCATTGACGAATTCATAACCCTTGCCGGGCTCGTTAGGCTCAACACGGATCTTAACATGACCGTACTGGCCCTTACCACCGGACTGACGGGCATACTTGGTGTCCTGCTCCACTTCCTTGCGGATGGTTTCTTTGTAGGAAACCTGGGGCGCACCAACGTTTGCCTCGACCTTAAACTCACGAAGCAGACGGTCGACAATGATCTCCAGGTGCAGTTCGCCCATACCTGCGATGATGGTCTGACCGGTTTCGTTATTGGTGTAGGTGCGGAAAGTGGGATCTTCTTCAGCCAGCTTAGCCAGAGCAATACCCATCTTTTCCTGACCGGCCTTGGTCTTGGGCTCGATAGCGACCTCAATAACAGGCTCGGGGAACACCATGGATTCCAGGATGATCGGATGATCTTCGTCACAGAAGGTGTCACCGGTGGTGGTGTTCTTCACACCAACAGCAGCGGCGATATCACCGGCATAGACGATATCAATATCCTCCCGGTGGTTGGAGTGCATCTGCAGGATACGGCCCAAACGCTCACGGGAGCCCTTGGTGCAGTTCAGGACAGTGGTGCCCTTTTCCAGAGTACCGGAGTACACACGGAAATAGCAGAGCTTACCAACATAGGGGTCAGTAGCGATCTTGAATGCCAGAGCAGAGAAAGGTGCTTCGTCAGAAGCCGGACGGAAATCCTCTTCCTCAGTGTCGGGATTGATACCCTTGATGCCCTTCTTATCCAGGGGGCTGGGCATATAATCCACAACAGCATCCAAAACCTGCTGAACGCCCTTGTTCTTGTAGGAAGTACCACAGACAACGGGAACCATCTCGTTGGCAATGGTAGCCTTACGGATAGCGGTCTTGATCTTCTCAACAGGGATCTCTTCGCCTTCCATATACATTTCCATGATCTCATCATCGAACATGGAAATGGCATCCAGCAGCTTCTCGCGGTACTCTTCGGCCTGAGCGACCATATCCTCGGGAATTTCTTCCACCCGCAGGTCCTGACCCTTATCGTCATAGTAGACGTTTGCGGTCATATTCACCAGGTCGATGTTACCCTTGAAGAAAGCTTCGGAGCCGATGGGCAGCTGCAGGGGCACTGCATTGCACTTCAGGCGCTCGTCGATCATTTCCAGAACGCGGAAGAAGTCGGCACCCATGATGTCCATCTTGTTGATATAGATCATACGGGGGACCTTGTACTCGTCGGCCTGACGCCAAACGGTCTCGGTCTGGGGCTCAACGCCACCCTTTGCGCAAAGAACGGTAACAGCACCGTCCAGAACACGCAAGCTACGCTCAACTTCAACAGTGAAGTCCACGTGGCCCGGGGTGTCGATGATGTTCAAGCGGCAACCCTTCCAGAAACAAGTGGTTGCAGCGGAAGTAATGGTAATACCACGCTCCTGCTCCTGGGCCATCCAGTCCATAGTGGCAGAACCGTCGTGGGTCTCGCCCAGCTTGTAGTTCTTACCGGTGTAGAACAGAATACGCTCGGAAGTGGTGGTTTTACCGGCATCAATGTGAGCCATGATGCCAAAATTTCTGGTATTTTCCAGGGAATACTCTCTTGCCATCGGAAAACTCCTTTATTACCAACGGAAATGAGCGAATGCCTTATTGGCATCGGCCATCTTATGAGTATCTTCGCGCTTCTTCACAGCGGAGCCGGTGTTGTTGGCAGCGTCCATGATTTCAGCAGCCAGGCGCTCACGCATAGTGTTCTCACTACGGTTGCGGCTGTAGGTGGTGAGCCAACGCAGACCGAGGGTCTGACGGCGCTCGGGACGAACTTCGATGGGCACCTGGTAGGTGGAACCACCGACGCGGCGAGCCTTCAGCTCAACAGCGGGCATAATGTTTTCCATTGCTTGCTGGAATACTTCCATGCCGTTCTTGCCGGTCTTATTCTCGACAATTTCAAATGCACCATAGACGACTTTCTGGGCTACACCCTTCTTACCGTCCAGCATGATGCTGTTTACGAGCTTCGTAACCAGAACGGAGTTATACTGAGGATCCGGAAGGACCTCTCTCTTGGGAACATTACCTCTTCTGGGCACTTTGCTTCCCTCCTTCATATTTAAAATGATTTCATCGGTACTCGAAAGTATCTCTTTCGTTGTGCCTGGCCAGAGGTTTTTACATCATATATAAAAACGCTTTGGCAAGGCGAAGCCTTGCGAAAGGGCTTGGAATAGTTAAAGTTTGTTCAGTTCGGCGAAGGATTACTTCTTGCCGGCTTTCGGCCGCTTTGCGCCGTACTTGGAGCGGGACTGCATACGGTTCTGCACGCCCTGGGTATCCAGAGTGCCGCGGATGATGTGATAACGCACACCGGGAAGGTCCTTAACACGACCGCCGCGAATCAGAACAACAGAGTGCTCCTGCAGATTGTGGCCAACACCGGGGATATAAGCGGAAACTTCCATACCGTTGGTCAGACGCACACGGGCGATCTTACGCAGAGCGGAGTTCGGCTTCTTGGGGCTGGTGGTACGAACAGCAGTACATACGCCACGCTTCTGGGGAGAAGGCAAAGTGGTAGCCTTATTGTCCAGAGTGTTCAGACCTCTCTGCAGAGCAGGAGCGGTGGACTTGTAGGTAACCTGCTTACGGCCACTTCTGACAAGCTGATTAAAAGTAGGCATTCATTTTCTCCTTTCTTTCGTTCTCGTCTTTCGACGGATCTATTCCACAGCAAACGCTGTTGGAAACTTGTTAGCGGACGACAGCTGCCGTCGCTGCGCCAACCTCAATTCCGCAGGCGCGACCCAGCTCTGACATGGTCTTTACCCAAGCGAAGGAAACCTTCTTTTCCTCGCACAGCCGCGCAAGGGGCTCGGTAATGGCAGGGTCTGCATTTGCGGCCAGGAAGGCCTTTTTTACCCGTCCGTCACGCAGCGCTTTGCGTAGCTGTTTGGCGCCCACAACGACGGATTCCCGGCGGATTTCCGCCATAGTATCGCATTTTACGATACTATCATCTTTTTTAGTGTCCATACAGAAACCTATTATACGCAATAAATGGAAAAAGTCAACATTTTTTTGGGAAAAAGTCTGTAATACCGCCATCTTTTCCCCTTCTGCCCCGGCTGTCCACCGGACAAAAACAAAGGTCCGCCACCTCAAAAAGGTGGCGGACTTAGTTTATTCGGTTTCCTCGGTTTCGCCAGCGGTCTCACAGGCCATAAAAGCGGAATCGGGAGCCTGGCCGGGCTCAAAATCCCGGTAGGCCATCAAGCCGGAGCCGGCAGGGATCAGCTTACCGATCAGCACATTCTCCTTCAGACCCACCAGATGGTCGACCTTGCCCTTGATAGCGGCATCGGTCAGCACCTTTGTGGTCTCCTGGAAGGATGCGGCAGACAGGAAGGAATCCGTTGCCAGAGCAGCCTTGGTAATACCCAGCAGGATGGGAGCGGCGCTGGCAAGCTTCAGCTCGGTCTCGCCGGCATCGATTCTTGCCTGGACAGCAGCGTTGGCATCCTCAAATTCGAAGGTGTCAATAGTGCTGCCGGTGAGCAGCTCGGTATCGCCGGGCTCTTCCACCCGCACCTTGCGCATCATCTGACGGATGATAACCTCAATGTGCTTATCGTTGATTTCAACGCCCTGCTGACGGTACACAGCCTGGACAGACTGGACCAGGTAATCCTGGACAGCTTCCACACCGGAGATGCGCAGCACATCCTGGGGATACAGAGCGCCATCGGTGATGGGTGTACCTCTCTGAACGATCTCACCCTGCTTGACCTTGAGGCCAACGGAGTAAGGCACCTGGTAGTTCTTGACCTCGCCATCCTCTGCGGTAACGGTGATGTTACGCAGCGCGGTGCGGTGGCTTTCGTCCAGGTCCACCTTACCGGTGATCTCGGCGATCTGCGCCATCTTCTTGGGACGGCGGGACTCGAACAGTTCTTCAACTCTGGGCAGACCCTGGGTGATATCATCACCGGCAACGCCGCCGGAGTGGAAGGTACGCATGGTCAGCTGGGTACCGGGCTCACCGATGGACTGTGCAGCGATGATACCGACAGCTTCGCCCAGGTCAACCTCCTTGGAGGTGGCCAGGTTCATACCGTAGCACCGTGCGCAGACACCCACACGGGCGCGGCAGCCCAGAATGGTGCGGATATAGATCTTCTCGATGCCGGCATCCTCGAACTTCTGGGCATCCTCGGGCATCATCATAACGTCCTTGGAGTGGAGCAGTTCGCCGGTTTCCGGATGGAGCACATCCTCTACCGGGTAGCGGCCGCGAATGCGGTTGCCGAAGGAATCCACAACATCGCCGTTCTTATCGTAGACAGCGCCGACCCAAATACCGTTCTTGGTGCCACACTCATGCTCACGGATGATCACATCCTGGGAAACGTCGACCATACGACGGGTCAGGTAACCGGAGTCAGCAGTACGCAGAGCGGTATCGGTCATGCCCTTACGAGCACCTCTGGAGGAGATGAAGTATTCCAGAACAGACAGACCTTCACGGAAGTTTGCCTTAACGGGAATTTCGATGGTACGACCGGCGGTATCCGCCATCAAACCACGCATACCGGCCAGCTGACGGATCTGTGCCATACTACCACGAGCACCGGAGTCCGCCATCATATAGATGGGGTTGAACTCGTCCAGGTTGCCCTGCAGAGCGCCGGTGACATCGGCGGTGGTCTTCTCCCACTGCTGAACGACCAAACGGTAACGCTCCTCGTTGGTGATGAAGCCCTTACGGTAGAACTGTTCGATCTCCACGACCTTCTTTTCAGCCTCGCGGACCAATTCGTACTTGATCTCGGGGACCACCATATCCGCGATAGAAACGGAGATAGCGCCCTTGGTGGAGTACTTGTAGCCCAAAGCCTTCAAGCGGTCCAGCATTTCGGTGGCAATGGTAAAGCCGTGCTTACGGATACACTTGTCAATGATCTTGCCCAGCTGCTTCTTGTCAACCAGGAAGTCCACTTCCAAACCGAATTCCTTGCCGGGCTGGGTGCGATCCACAAAGCCCAGATCCTGGGGAATCGGCTCGTTGTAGATCAAGCGGCCAACGGTGGCATCGATGATGCTGTACTCCATCCGGCCGTCCACTTCCCGGCCGTGACGGACACGGATGGGAGCGTGCAGACCCACATTGCCGTCAGCGTAAGCAGCAATGGCTTCGTCCACGCTGGAATAGTTCAGCTTGGGACGGTACTGAGCAGGCTTCTTGCCCTCAGCCTTTGCCTTGGCATTGGCAGCCAGGAAATCTTCCGTCACTACCAGCTGATTTGCAGGCAGATCGGTCTCACCGGCATCGGTAACAAAGACTTCCTCTGCGCCCTTCTCTTCCTTACCCAGACGGGTGTAGGTCAGATAGTAAGCGCCAAGGATCATATCCTGAGTAGGAACGGTAACCGGCTTGCCGTCCTGGGGACGCAGCAGGTTGTTGGCAGAGAGCATCAGCATTCTGGCTTCTGCCTGGGCCTCTGCGGACAGAGGCACGTGAATAGCCATCTGGTCGCCGTCAAAGTCGGCGTTAAATGCGGTACAGCAAAGAGGATGCAGCTTCAGCGCGCGGCCTTCCACCAGGATCGGCTCGAAAGCCTGGATACCCAGACGGTGCAGCGTAGGCGCACGGTTAAGCATAACCGGGCGATCCTTGATGATCTCATCCAGAGCATCCCAAACCTCGGTCTTGCCCTTGTCGATCATCTTCTTTGCGGACTTAATGTTGTTTGCCAGGCCGTCGGAAACCAGCTTCTTCATAACGAAGGGCCGGAACAGCTCAATGGCCATCTCCTTCGGCACGCCGCACTGATACAGCTTCAGTTCAGGACCGACGACGATAACGCTACGGCCGGAGTAGTCAACACGCTTACCCAGCAGGTTCTGACGGAAACGGCCCTGCTTGCCCTTGAGCATATCGGAAAGGGACTTGAGCGCACGGTTGTTAGCACCGGTAACGGCGCGGCCGCGGCGGCCATTGTCGATCAGAGCGTCCACAGCCTCCTGCAGCATACGCTTTTCGTTGCGGATGATGATGTCAGGTGCGTGGAGCTGAATGAGTCTCTTCAGACGGTTGTTACGGTTGATCACGCGGCGGTACAGGTCGTTTAAGTCAGAAGTTGCAAAACGACCGCCGTCCAGCTGGATCATAGGACGGATATCCGGAGGAATGACCGGCAGTACATCCATAACCATCCAGGCAGGATCGTTACCGGACTCCCGGAATGCCTCCACGATCTCCAAACGCTTTACCAGACGCAGCTTCTTCTGTGCGGAAGCAGTCTTCAGCTCCTCACGCAGCTGCACGGACAGTGCTTCCAGGTCGATCTGCTTGAGCAGCTTCTGGACAGCCTCTGCGCCCATACCGGCCTCGAAATCGTCCTCGTACTTTTCCCGGTAATCCCGGTAGTCCTTCTCGGAGAGGATCTGATTTCTTTCCAGAGGTGTATCACCGGGGTCGGTTACGATATAGGCTGCAAAATACAGCACTTTTTCAAGGATCTTGGGGCTGATATCCAAAATCAGACCCATACGGGAAGGAATGCCCTTGAAATACCAAATGTGGCTGCAGGGTGCTGCCAATTCGATATGGCCCATACGCTCACGGCGTACCTTGGCCTTGGTCACTTCAACACCGCAACGGTCACAGACCTTGCCCTTGTACTTGATCTTCTTGTACTTGCCGCAGTGGCACTCCCAGTCCTTGGTAGGTCCAAAGATCTTTTCACAGTACAAGCCGTCCCGTTCGGGCTTCAAGGTGCGGTAGTTGATGGTCTCGGGCTTTCTGACCTCGCCAAAAGACCACTGACGGATCATTTCGGGAGAAGCAATGCCAATTTTAATTGCATCAAATGTTGCATCTGCCATAATTATCGCACCTCCTTATTCTTCGTCTGCGTCGGCATCATCGCTGCCGAACACATCCATAATGTCTTCCGGGCTGTCCTCGTCGATGACGAAGCCGGACTCCAGCACTTCTTCTGTAGTGCCAACCAGCTTGCTGGTGACGTCAGCCGCGTAGATGATCTCTTCCTCGTCATCCTCTTCACGCAGTTCGATCTCGTTGCCCTCTTCGTCCAGGACGCGGATATCCAGGCACAGAGCCTGCAGTTCCTTGACCAGAACCTTGAAGGATTCGGGAACACCGGGCTTGGGGATGTTGTTGCCCTTAACGATGGCTTCGTAGGTCTTGACACGACCGGTGACATCGTCGGACTTCACTGTCAGGATTTCCTGCAGGGTGTAAGCAGCGCCGTAAGCTTCCAGCGCCCAAACTTCCATTTCACCGAATCTCTGACCGCCGAACTGGGCCTTACCACCCAAAGGCTGCTGGGTAACCAGCGCGTAAGGACCGGTGGAGCGAGCGTGGATCTTATCGTCGACCAGGTGATGGAGCTTCAGATAGTAGGGATAACCAACGGTAACCAGGTTATCGAAGGGTTCACCGGTACGGCCGTCGTACAGGATGGTCTTGCCGTCCTCACGCAGACCTGCCAGCTTCAGGGT
>JAGBVD010000072.1 GCA_017630495.1 Oscillospiraceae bacterium | reverse complement strand
CCGGGTAAATATGGAGGCTTACAACAAGCTGGTCCATTTATCTCAATAAAACGCATTCCAAACATTTCGCAAATTTTCTTTTGTATATTTTTTACCCCCTTGGCAAACAATACCTCCGAACAATAAATATAGGAGGTAATGTTCCATGTTCCGTATTCGTTTTCTCTGTTTACTGCTGGCGCTTTTCTGCCTGGTAGGGGCAGCTACTGTCGCAAAGGCCGCAGATGTAGATTGCGATGCCACTTACTGTTTCACAGCAACTGATTTTACCGAGAAGGAAAACCTGACCGGTATCTGTATCACACAGCTGCCGGATGCCGCGGCAGGCACCGTTATGCTGGGTAACCGGGTCATTCGGTCCGGTGACATTTTGACCGCCGATCAGCTGGCAAAAATGACCTTCTGTCCCCTGCGTACCCAGGAAGATCAGGACGCGGTGGTCACCTACCTGCCCATCTTCCAAAACCGGGTAGAGCCTTCCGCCACAATGACCATTTCCATCCGTGGCAAGGAGGATAAAGCGCCGGTGGCCCAGGACTCCGCTTTGGAGACCTATAAGAATCTTCCCAACCAGGGCAGCCTGAATGTCAGCGACCCAGAGGGTGAAAAGCTGACCTACACCCTGGCGCGGCAACCCAAACGGGGGCAAGTCGCCATCAACGATGACGGCACATTCCTGTACACCCCCAAGAAGAACAAAGTGGGTGTGGACTCTTTCACCTTCACCGCAGCAGACCCCAGCGGTAATGTATCCCGGGAGGCTACCGTAACCATCCAGATTCTCAAGCCTACTGACTCCAAGCAGTACACCGACACCGTTGGTCAGTCCTGCCGGTTTGCCGCAGAGTGGATGCGCAACACCGGTCTGTTCACCGGTGAACAAATCGGTGGCGAACACTGCTTCCAGCCGGAAAAGGCTGTTAACCGTGGGGAATTTTTGGCAATGGTGGTAAAGGCGCTGGATATTCCCTTAGAGGAAGCCGCCGCTATGGATATGCCGGAGGATACCCCCAATTGGCTCAAGCCTTATCTGGCCGCCGCTACGCGCGCCGGTATGACCGCAGGCTGGCCGGAAAAGGAAGCCGGCGCGTTCCTGGCAGATCAGCCGATCACCGGTGCTGAAGCCGCAGTGATGCTGCAAAATGTGCTGGATTTAAGCATTTCCCAGCAGACGATGGAATCTGCTACAGAGGAAGTATCTGCAGAGGACTCTGGGGAAGAAATTCCTGCCTGGGCCGCAGTTGCACTGACCGCAATGAGTGAAAACGGCATTCAGATGCAAGCCGCCCAAGCCCTCACCCGAGCCGATTTGGCGCAGGTGATGTATCAGGTCTCCCGGTTGGCGATCAATGCGCCGGGTATGGCTGTGATCCGTATGCAAGACTAATAAAAAGGCGTGTTGTGTAGCACAACACGCCTTTTCTTTATTGATCTTTCTTCTGGGTAATAAACTTGTTCTTACCCAAAAGCAGTGCAACCACCGTTGTCAGCACCATTTCCGGAATCATATACATACCGTTATAGACCACGCTGTAGGTAATGCCCAGCACCGTGGGATTCAGATTTTCCACCAGCCAGGCGCCCCAGGCCGGGAAGCCGTCCTGAGTGAAGTACCAGGAAGCGTAACCGCTGAACAGAATGTAGCCGGAGAGAATGTGGCTGACATATCTGGCGCCCAGTGCCACCAATGCGCCGCAAGCCAGGGCTGTTGCCGGATTTTTGATCTTGTTGCGGAAAATGCCGCCCAGACCCAGCAGCGTATAGGCCACCACATAGTCCAGCAGGCACATACAAATGGCATTGGCGATCATTGTGCCATCACCGAAATATCCGGGCAAAAACGCTGCGGAGACCGTCTTCGCACCCAGCGCCATTTCCAAAAGGGCGTATGTAAAGGACGCTACGAAGCCCCAGCGCATACCGTGCCGATAAGAGATCAGCACCACCGGCAGCATACTGACCAGGGTCACCTGTCCGCCAAAGGGCATTTCCGGGATGAACATTTTCGCTGCCAGTTCCAGCAGGATCGCGATGGCCAGCAGCATTGCGCTTTCTGTGATTTTTCTTGTTTTGGTTATCATATGAGATACCTCCTAAAAAATGTAATCGCATTGCAAACCCGTCAAGGTGCGCAATGCGATTTGATATCCCATATAGCATCTTTTCCTACGACGGTACTGACCGTATCAGGTTCACGGGTTAAGGCTACCAAGCCTAATCTCAGCCGGATGCATCCGGCTCCCCGAAGATAGATTTGTTTTGCGATTTGTGGATATTATACCACTTTCCAGGGTTTTGTCAAGCCATTTCCAATGCAAGTTTTTTACCACCCAGGATGTGGAAATGCAGGTGATGTACCGTCTGACCGGCATCGTCGCCACAGTTGGAAACCACCCGGTAACCGTTCTGCAGGCCTTCAGCCTCTGCCACTTTGGCAATCACCTGGAAGATGTGGGCTACAATGCCGCTGTTTTCCGGAGTAATTTGCGCAACGGACCCAATATGTGCTTTGGGGATCACCAAAATATGGGTCGGGGCCTGGGGCGCAATGTCCCGGAAAGCCAGCACCAACTCATCCTCATAAACCTTATTGGAAGGGATCTCCCCTGCTACGATCTTACAAAACAGACAATTTTCCATTTTTGATTCCTCCTGTATCACAATCCAAATACATGTACACCGGTCAGGCTGATCACACCCATAATAATACCGGCCATGATCACACCCAAACACACCGCAAGGGTCGTGGACTTAATGCCCATATTCAAAAAGCTGGCAGCCAGCGTACCGGTCCAGGCGCCTGTACCGGGCAGCGGAATGCCCACAAAAAGCATCAGCGCCACAAATAGTCCGCTGCGGCCGGCCTTCTCACGAAGCTTTTGACCGCCACGCTCCCCTTTTTCAATGCAATAAGTAAAGAACTTTCCAATATACTTTTTATCCTTTCCCCACTCCAGCACCTTCCGGGCAAAGAAGTAGATAAAAGGCACAGGAAGCATATTGCCGATAATACAGACGATCAGCGCGGAAAAGTAGTTCATTCCCATTCCAACAGCAATGGGAACACCACCACGCAATTCGATCAGCGGCACCATAGATACAAGAAATACAATCAAATATTTCAATGCGATCACCTCTTATGCAGTCATTGTAGCACAAAAAAGCCTTACAGGCAAGCAAAAAAGGAGCAATCCAAGGGCAACACTCCATAAGGAAGTATTGGTTTTGAAGGGTCCCTTTTCCGCTTAACTGCATAAAAAATCACCGAAATACGACAGTATTCCGGTGATTTTGTTATTTGTTCATCAAAAAAGTTACCACTTCAAAACTGCACAGCACCTGAAAAAGGCAGATCTTTGCGTCAGACAAGGCAAAAAAGCGCAGAAATACTTGGTGTATTTCCAGCTTTTTTAACGCCGTATGGCGGAAATAGATGCTTTTTCAGGCATTACTTCATTACGGAGTGTTGCCCAAGATTGCTCCTTTTTCTTTAAGACAATAACAGTTTATCGTTGGCTTCGTCGGAGCCGCTGGCCTGGCTGAACAAATTCAGCAGTTGCTCAACGGTCAGATTCTTCTTCTCCTCGCCGGAAACATCCACCACCACATGGCCATCGTACATCATGATCAGACGGTTGCCATAAGCGATGGCATCACGCATATTGTGGGTGATCATCAAGGTGGTCAGGTTGTCCTTTTCCACGATCTTCTGGGTAGCCTCCAACACCTTTGCTGCGGTCTTGGGGTCGAGGGCGGCAGTATGCTCGTCCAGAAGCAGCAGCTTCGGCTTCTGCAGGGTTGCCATCAAAAGGGTCAGTGCCTGGCGCTGTCCACCGGAAAGCAAGCCAACCTTTGCGGTCAACCGGTCTTCCAGACCCAGCTCCAAAATCTTCAGCTGCTCCCGATAGCTTTCCCTTTCCTGCTTGGTGATACCGACGCGCAATGTCCGGGTCTTGCCGCGACGGGCAGCCAAAGCCAGATTTTCCTCGATCTGCATATCGGCAGCCGTACCCATCATAGGGTCCTGGAAAACGCGGCCGATATACTTGGCACGCTTATACTCCGGCAGCTTGGTAACATCCACGCCGTCGATGAAAATTTGGCCTTCGTCCACAGAGTAAACACCGGCTACCGCATTAAGCATTGTACTTTTACCGGCGCCGTTGCCACCGATCACGGTTACAAAATCACCGGGTGCCAGCTGCAGGTTCAGTCCCCGCAGCGCGTGTTTTTCATTGATCGTACCGGCATTGAAGGTTTTATGAATGTTCATTATTTGGAGCATACCGGCACCTCCTCTTTCTTATGCTTTTTGTGGTGTGTTCCGTTGATGTTGGGAACGGTAAGGAAGATCGCCACGATGGCAGCAGACATCAGCTTCAAGTACTGGGAATCCACCTTCAGCAGCGTCAATACCGCCTGAATGACAATGTAGTAAATGATTGCGCCAAAGCTGACAGCCAGCAGTTTCAGTGCAAAGTTCTTAAACAGCTTGCCAAACAGTACATTACCAATAATGATGGCGGCCAAACCGATAACAATAGCACCGCGGCCCATATTGATCTCTGCATTGCCGTTATACTGGGCAAAGAGTGCACCGGAAAGAGCAACCAGGCCGTTGGCCAGCATCAAGCCGATCATTTTGTTCAGATTGGTGTTGATGCCCTGAGCTCTTGCCATATTCTCATTGGCACCGGTGGCACGAATGGAGCAGCCCCGTTCTGTGCCGAAGAACCAGTACAGCACGCCGATGATCAAAATGGTCGCTACTGCCATTGTCAGAGGCGGATACAGATAGAAAGGCTTTGTGCCGTTCAGCGCCTTGGTCAAGAACATTGCAGAGACCAAGGGGTTACTGGTACGGGAAGGAATAGTCAAGGTAGAAACCAGTTCGCCTTCCTTCAGACCCATAATGATCATATTGATGGTCCACAGACCCAACTGGGTCAAAATACCCGAAAGGATCGCAGGAATCTTACACACCGTGTGCAAAAAGCCGGTGATAGAGCCGGCGATCATACCAGCCAAAAAGGCGCACAGCATTGCCAGCCAGGTAGGGTATCCGGTGGCCATCATCACGATGCAGACAGCACCACCGGTACAGAAAGAACCGTCAACAGTCAAGTCTGACAAATTCAGAATTCTGTAAGTAATGTAAAGGCCAATGGCCATAATGCCCCAAATAAGGCCCAAAGACAAGACACCCGGCAAGGAATTACCGAAACTTATCAGACGCTCCATTAAAACATCCACGAATGTGATCCTCCAACTAACTTTTTATATACACCGAATGGGGCAAGGTGGGAAACCCATCTTGCCCCAATCTTTTGTTTGTAAATTACTCCGCAGCAGGCAGCTTGTCGTAGCCTTCCAGGGGAGCGATACCCAGCTCTTTGCAAATCTCTTCGTTGTACAGGTAAGAAACCTTTTCAGCAGGAGTATACTCGATCTTCATCTTGGTGATGTCTGCGCCGTTCTTCAGAATATCCACAGCCATTTCACCGGTCTTGTAGCCCAGATCATAGTAGTCAATGGACATAGTGGCAATGCCGCAGCCGCCGCAAATACCAGCCTCGCCGGCAATGATCGGCACCTTGGCAGGACGGCAAACACTGTCAATGGCCGTTGCGTTGTTTGCAACGGTATTGTCGGTGGGAACATAGATCGCATCTGCAAAATCTGCAGCTTCCTTGGTAACCGCCATCAGATCGGAAGTGTCGGCAAATGCAAACTGCTTGCAGGTAATGCCCTTACCTTCCAGGGCCTTCTGGACTTCGTTAACCTGGTACTTGGAGTTTGCTTCTGCGCTGCAGAACAACAGGCCAACCTTCTTGGCATTGGGGCACCACTTGGTAACCATATCCGCCTGCAAGGCCAGATCGGCCAGGTCGGAAGTGCCGGAAACGTTGCCGCCGACAGTGCCGGAGAAATTCTCAATGCCCAGCGCAACACCGTACTCAGTAACGGATGTGCCCAATATGGGAATTGTCTCGGTTGCGTTATAAGCAGCAGCCAGCGCAGGTGTGGCGTTGGCCATGATCAGGTCCACATTGGAAGAAACCAGACCATTGACAATGGTGGCACAGTTGGAAGCCTCACCGGCTGCATCCTGCACATCGAAAGTTACATTTTCTTCGCCCAAGCCAGCTTTCACAGCAGCCAGGAAGCCTTCAGTTGCCTTATCCAAAGCCGGATGGGGCATAAACTGGCAAACGCCAATTACAAACTTATCCTTTTTCTGTCCGGCATCTGCCTGATCGCCACCTGTAGTGGCACAAGCTGCCATACCCAGCAGCATCAAAACCGCCAGAACTACTGCAATAATCTTTTTCACAGGGAAACACTCCTTTTTGGCATTCTGCAATGCCCATTTTTGATAATACACTTATACCACTTTCGTTGCCGAAAGTCAACGAAAAAGTTCGTTCACGACGGACATTTGTACGCGCCTATAATACAAATAGCTTCTTGCAGGGGGTTTTTGTGCAATATTACAACGAAAAATACACATATTCAGTAATTATCCCACAACGCGCAAAATTACCGCGTAAACCACCGGTACCAACAGCGACGGCAGCATATTGACCGTCTTGATCTTTTTGTCCCCGTTATACAGGAAATTGACACCGATACACATAACCAGTGCATAGCCGACCATGCAGATATTGTTCAGCAAATCTCCCACCAGGACCTTTTCCAGCTGTCCTGCCAGAAGGGTGATTGCACCCTGGTAGATGAGGATCGGTACCGCAGAGAAAAGTACACCGTAGCCCAGGGAAGCCGCCAAAACCACAGAGGTGACACCGTCCAAAATGCCTTTGATAACCAAAGTACTGCTGTCTCCTAAAAGGCCGTCATTGATAGAGCCTACAATGGCCATTGCGCCGACGCAGTAGATCATTGTAGATGCAATGAAGCCGGCAGCAAACCCGGACATCTTAAACTTATTTTCTACCCATTTGCAGCCACGGTTTAACCGGTCGTCCAGCTTCAGCGCCTCACCCAGAAATGTTCCCACCACCAGGCTGATCACCAAAATCAGTTCCCCGGAGCTGGCAATACTGCCGTCGGGGTTTGCTTTCAGCATGGCGCTTAAAACACCGCAAATGCCTATGATCAGCACCGCAATGCCGGTGGCCTTGTGGATGGACTGCTCCATTTGTTTGCTGACCGCTTTTTTAAAGATCAGGCCGATGATACCACCCAAAACAATCAAGGCGGCATTGATAAGCGTTCCCATAGTTTTTTCCTTCTTTTTCGAGTTTTTGTTACTATACCACTTTCACCGATAAAATGCAATATGACAAAAAATCACCGGAAGGGCAACACTCCATAAGGATGTATTGGTTTTGAAGGGTCCCTTTTCCGCTTAACTGCATAAAAAATCACCGAAATACGACAGTATTCCGGTGATTTTGTTATTTGTTCATCAAAAAAGTTACCACTTCAAAACTGCATAGCACCTGAAAAAGGCAGATATT
>JAGBVD010000071.1 GCA_017630495.1 Oscillospiraceae bacterium | reverse complement strand
TCCGCTTTGCGGCGAGCAGACGGAAAGGGTCTTGGCCCATCGCCTGACCGGGAAGGTAGTTTTGCACCGGGAGGGCCTTTTGGTCCCCAATGAGGAGGCTGTTGCCGAAATCGAAGGGGCTATGACGGAGAAAACAGACCTGCTGATCGGTATCGGCTCCGGTGTCATCAACGATCTGTGCAAATATGTAAGCTTCCAACATAAACTGCCCTATTATATCATTGCAACCGCCCCCTCTATGGACGGCTATGCCTCCACCGGCGCGGCAATGATTATGCGCAGTATGAAAATCACCTATAGCGCCCATGTTCCCACTGCTATTTTGGCGGATGTGGATGTTTTGAAGGACGCACCGATGGATATGATCCAGTCCGGCTTTGGCGATATCATCGGCAAATATTCGGCGCTGAACGATTGGCTGCTGTCCGAATTGGTCAATGGAGAACACCTGTGCCGGTATGTGTATGACCTGGTCTACGATATGGTGCTGACCGCCCAGGACCTGGCTGCCGGCATCCGTAACCGGGATGCCGCGTCTATCGGCAAGCTGATGGAGGCGCTGGTCATCGTGGGCATTGCGATAAGCTTTGTGGGCAACTCCCGTCCGGCTTCCGGCAGCGAACATCATTTGTCCCACTACTTTGAGCTGACCGGCATCCTGAACAACGAGGATTACTTCCTCCACGGTATCGATGTGGTCTACTCTGCGGTGCAGACCCAGCTTTTCCGGGAGCAGATTTTGCAGCTGGAGCAGTTCCCGGAAGAAACCTACGATCACGACCCGGAAAGCTGGAAAAAGCAGATTCGTGATATCTATAGCACCGGCGCAGAAGGCATCATCGCCTTGCAGGAAAAGATGGGCTACTATGATAAAGACTACGCGGCCATCTACGCACAAAAATGGCCGCAGATCCGCCAGATTCTTTCGTTAGTGCCTTCCAGCGATCAGCTCAAGGAGATTTTGGAAACCATCGGCCTGTGCTATGAGGATTTCCACAAGGCATACGGTGCAGAAAAGATTCAAAAGGGTATTTGGTTTGCCAAAGACCTGAAGGACCGTTACACGGTCCTGTGGCTGCATTATTTGCTGTTTTACAAAGAGGGATAATTATGAATAAAGAGAAACTGCTGCAATCCATCGGCTTTTACCTGCTGGATATGGATGGTACATTGTATTTAGGTGACCAACTGTATCCTTTTACTAAGGAACTGCTGAAAACATTCCGGGAAACCGGGCGGAAATATTTGTTTTTGACCAACAATTCCTCCAAAAGCACGGAGGATTATGTGAAGAAACTTGCAAAGTTTGGAATCACCGCAACTGCGGAGGATTTCCAGACCTCTGCCCAGGCCACCGCATTTTACCTGCAAAAATACCATCCCGGCAAGTGCCTGTATCTGTGCGGCACGGAGTCTTTCAAGAAAGAACTGGAAAGCCAGGGTTTCGAGGTTACCCAAGACCTTTCCAAAGTCCAATGCGTGGTAATGGGTTATGATACGGAGCTGAACTATCAAAAGCTGATCGATGTGAGCAAGCTCCTTTTGGGCAATCCGGAGCTTCCCTATATTGCCACCAATCCGGACCTGGTCTGTCCCACAGAATTTGGCAGTGTGCCGGATTGCGGAAGCGTTTGCCAGATGATCTTCAATGCCACCGGCCGCAAGCCGGAGGTGATTGGCAAGCCCGGTCCGCTGATGGCCCAGCTGGCTATGGAAAAATGGGGGTATACCAAGGAACAGACTGCAATGGTTGGCGACCGGATTTACACCGATGTAAAATCCGGCCTCAACGCAGGTATTACCGGCATTTTGGTGATGAGCGGTGAGACCACCCCGGAGATCCTGGCTAATTCCCCGGACAAACCCCACCTGGTGCTGCAGGACGCCTCGGAAATCCTGGGAGCCATCCGCGGCAATCCATTTCACAAGTAATCAATAAAGACCGGAAACTTTGTGTTTCCGGTCTTTTTATATCAGGATTCCATTACAGTGGTCGATTTCGTGCTGAATGATCTGCGCAGTCCAGCCGGTGAAGGTCTTGATGCGTGTCTGGAACTGCTCGTTCTGCCACTGAAGCTTGATGGCTTGGTAACGCTTGCAGGGCCGGGGACCGCCCAGCAGGGAAAGACAGCTTTCTTCCGCGTCGTACTGGCCGGAAGCTTTGATGATTTCCGGGTTGAACATCGTCATATATGTACCGGCATTGTCAAAAACAATGATCCGCTTGCATACACCAATCATATTGGCCGCCATACCAACACAATGCTCTTTGTTGGCAACCAGCGTGTCCAGTAAATCTTGGGCAACCAGCAAATCTTCTTTTGTTGCTGCTGCCGATTTTGCACCAAGCAAAACCGGATCGTGTATTACTTCCTTGACCATCTGTAAACTCCTATCGAGCCGGAGGTGCTTCGCGGTCCATACCCGGCCTCTGTGTTCACTTTACTATACCAGAAAACACCCTAAATTACAAGCAAAACCCACCCGCCACCCCCTTGAATGCCATCGGAAATTGCGAACTTTCTAATGTGTATATATGGTCTATATAGTCTAAAAATATAAAAAACCGAATATTTTAATCTAAATTAATTATGCTGGTCTATTGTGTCTATCCTGTTTCTGCTGGAAGTGTTTCGCGTAAAATAAGTGTTTCGCGAGGGCTTCGCCTATCCTAAAAGAAAGGACTGAAAAATATGGATTATATTCCTATTAAAGAGGCTGCTGAACGATGGGGAGTTTCGGAAGTTGTTGCCCGAAAATACTGCCGCGATCACAGAGTACCAGGTGCGGTTCAACAGAACGGTAGCTGGCTGATCCCGGCAAATGCAAAAAAGCCGGAGAAGATTGTAAACAAACGGTCTGTGGAGAAACTCTCGTCTGTAGGCAAAAAACTGCGCCATCAAAAGAGCAAAAAGAATCCTCACGGTCTTTATGACTATGTGATGATCAACTTTACGTATTCCTCTTGCCGTATGGCCAGCAATCGTTTGACCCGGAATCAAATCGAGAGTATTTATCGAAAGGGTAAGATCTGCCAGCTCTTTGAGCCTACCAAAGTGTCTGATATGGTAGAGGCTATGAACCACTGCGCGTGTATTGATTACATCCTGGATCATGCAGGTGAACCGTTGTCCCATAAGATGATCATGGAGCTGCATTATTTGCTTATGGTTGGAACAGTGGACCACAGGAAAAAATTTGTTACACCCGGTGTATACAGAACGAAAGGTATCTTAAGACGGGACCGGGACATGCCACCGGCTGAAGAAATTGATGCGCGTCTCAGAGAGTTGATTCGCAACTATGAGGACACCCAGGAAATCAGCATAAACGAGATCCTTGATTTTCATGTACAATTTGAGCGGATTGTTCCGTTTGAAGATGGAAACGGACGTGTTGGCCGGCTGATCCTGTTTAAGGAATGCGTCCGTCACGGTGTGACGCCCTTTATCATCGACGATAAACGCCGTAGTCAATATCTCGATGGCCTCGCGAAATGGTCGACTGATCCTGCGATACTGACCAAGGTTGTTGCAGAGGCGCAGGCACGGTTTGCACGACAGTTAAGGCGAGAAGATCGAAGAGATAGTCCACAAGCTAGATTCAGAAATTATGGGAGTAGCGAGGGTGAAAGTGACATAGAGGAGGACGTCGATGAGAATGAATGATTTTGTAAAGATACTGGAGTCAAAACTTACTGCCACACAACCAAGTTTTGGCGATGATGCTGATAGTGTGCTGGGTTTCCTCTGTGGAGCATATTACGATCAGAACTGCAATAGCGATAGTGAAGAGATCAAGCAAGCATTTGAAGACCTTTACGAGGCTATGAATGGTAAAACACTACGAGAGAAAGATGAGGTGATATATGCTGTCTGCCGTCTCTGCCGCGGCCACCAGCAGAACGGCTTTATTGATGGCATCAAACTTGGCCTTTGCCTGTCACAAGAATTGAATAGCTGAGTACAACAATCAAGGGCAGCCCTAAAAAGGACTGCCCTATTACTTAAGGTTAACTAGTGGGATGTGAGAGTGGTTTAAACTGGTATATAAATTGCAAATAGCTGTTTAAAAGTATGTGTTTGACAGTATCCTAATGAAGGGTAGGTTATACTGATGCCTCACGATGCATTTAGTTGGTTTCTTTATCTACATTCCCTTTTACTTGTAACAATTCTTTGTTTAGATCATCAATGTACTCTTTGCATACATCCTTATAGAGTCCTTTATTATAACCAGGAGCAATAATATATTTTAATGCTATATCTTCGCATAGAAGCATTTGCAAAAGTCGAGAAAAGACATTTTTAAGTTCATTCTGACTATTGGAGCTGTTCAAATTTACTACGTATGCCTCAGAGTGTTCCTCATCTAATCCGAAAATCAGAACATCCACATCAGATAAAACAGTTAGTTTGACTTCAATCACTTTTTGACTCATAAATATTCTTCCTTTCGTAAAAAGCTTCTTCTCCGCCTTCCAATGTATGCATACTTTCCGTAGTCCAGCTACGGATATCGCTTGGGTCATCAAGATTGACTAGCATATCATTAAAAGGATTGCCAACATAGGTCGTATAGACACCATTTTCATGTACGCGGAAGATCGATGTATAGGGCAACGTACGTACTGCAATGTTTGCATTGTGCGTGGCTACTACAACAACTTTGTGTCTTCTTGCAAGTGCGGAGATTAACGGACGTATATTCGTATCTATGTAGGAGTTGCCCATACCTAACTCTGGTTCGTCTAGGAAGTATGCATCGGCATCTTTCCCGAGCTTTTGCTGTAGTAACAAAATACCACGTTCACCGTTTGAGGGTTTATACTCTTCGCCAGAGCTAAGTACAATCTGTTTTGAAAGACCTAGAAAAGGTTTTACAGACTTAATGCCTTGATTTTCACAGACTTCTGTAAATTCTTTTAACACGGAAGATAGCTCCATGCTAAAAATCTGCGCATATGCTTTGTGCAGGATTTGTTCTAACTCTTTTAGTGCACGTATACCAACCGAGAACTCTTCTGTTCTTGAAAGTTCGGAGTCAAGCATGCGATAACGCTTGTTGATGTAAACCTTGCCTTTCCCTTCAAGCTCTCCTAGGTATTCCTGTTCGTTATATTCTGGCATCTTAAGATTTTGTAGTATTGTCCCAATTGCCTTGCGAAGTTTTAGGCGGCCTTCAGCAAATTCTCTAAAACCCGTAGATGAAGGCTTGGATACAGTGTCGGTGTTTTTGTCAGCGTGCAGTTTGATCCGCTCAATACTAAAGTCAGTTAATTGGTGTGCGTACTTCTCAATCACATCTGCGCAAAGGACCCCATGTACCGAGTTGCTTAATTGCTGAAGCAAGCGAATCAATGACGCAACATCGGTGGGAGGGAGGTATTTCGTCATATCAACTTTTTCTAAGTTTCGTGTGGCCAATTTTATATTCTTATGGTCAGATATATGGCATTCTAATTCAGGCAAGTCCGCATCGCCTAAATATGTAGCCTCTGTTATCTGCATACTTCGTTTATTTGCATTGTTATCCCTTGTTTCGTACCAACTGCTGTAGTTTGTGAATAGTGTTGGACTGCTGTCCGCCCATTTGAATATCAAATCAAAGGCGTCTTCGCATTCGGCAGCACCAATTTTGGATAAATCACGATCCATATCTTTGGGTTTTAGCAGCTCGGAAAAATCGTCATCTTTTTCAGCACCAGTATATTTTACGCAGGACACTCCCTGATCACACAATCTGTTGTATAGAGAGTTTAGAATTTCACTTTTTCCTGTTCCTTTTTGGCCAAAAATGACATTCACATCAGAATAAATCTTCAGTGGAAGTTTTATGTTTTTATATGGTGAGGCTATAAGATTGTAAATTTGTTTTTTGTTCCGAAGAGTATCTACTACGACCACATCTCGCTTGGCCAGCAGACAAAACTGGGAGAAATTTTCTACAGGAAGACGAAGTTCTGCAAAGGTGCATTTTTCGTACTCGGCCCAATCTTGCACATCACTTCCAATTAGAACACTGTATTCATGGTTTGCAAAAACACCCATAGATCTATGATCAGAGGTTTCAACAAAAACCCTGGATGAATCCCCCACGATTGCTTGAAGCTTTATCCGATCTTCTTCAGAAATCTCAGGTTTTTTGTGAATATGCGCAATATAAATAACATCATATTTATTTAACGTATCATATACCTGTTGTAGATCCAATTTGCATGTTTCGAGATTCATACCGTGGAACAGAGCGCTGATCCCCTCCGCAAAACCTAAGGCATTCTCTGGATTTGCAACAACAATCAAATGGAACTTCTTTTGGTTACTGCCATTTATATCGATTTCTATACCTGGCCAAACTGCGCAAACATCCTTGACGACATCGCGCAGGATGATATATTGTTCGTAGTCAAATGCGTTGTGGTTTGTAATTGCAACAATCCCCACATCCGCATTTATAATCTTTTCTCGAAAGACTTCGGGTGTAACGTTGCGATTTTTATCATCACCAGCTTTGATTTGCCTTGTATGACAATGTAAGTCGATTTTCATCAATAATTTCTCCCGATAATTATTGTTCCGTATTAACTATAAAATAAAAACATCCTTCCAAATAAAGTAATAATTGGTTTCAAGTTTATCAAAATCATAACCGTTACTATGGAAGAAACATATACAGTAATAATTCAGGGAACTCTCAAAAGTAGGTGTATAGTAATTCACTGACATACTGAATGTAATCATCGTACTTTGCGCGTTGACTCATTTTTGTATTTGCTGTTTTCATTGCTGAATGCAGTTGCGTTTTTATAACTTTGGAGGATATTGCAGCTTAATTGTGTGGTTGGTTAATTCTAATCCCAAGATAATTCTCCAGTATGTTCCGATATTGGAATGTAAAAGGTGTATCTTCGCCATATCCTGGGATAATACGGGGAAATAGCTGATTACCGAGCAAATAGCCATAGTAGTGCGCCAACTTAGGGCCGACAGTTTCTAAGTGGCAGATGTACGAAGTAATATCCTCGTATCGTTCCTGTTGCGCTGGCGTCAGTGAAGCGTAAAACTGCTCTTGCGTGCGTTGCGCATTTTGATAATCCGGCAATCGTTTTGCCATGTCTTCACGTAGGTATACCTCTGTATCCACATCCAAAAAAGTCCGGCCAATAGGGTCAATAAAATGATCCCAATTTGCCTTGAGTCCGAGGAAGTAGGAAAATAAGATTGTAGAGCCAATTTGCTGATCAATGGCATTTACCAATTTTTCCACGGAGAGGGCGGTACCTTCTGCCAACTCCTTTTCCGACCAAGAGAGAGACTTCTTATAACGAGCCTGGTCTGCAGCGAAGTCCTCAAAATTCTCTGCCATTATCTCTACTAGGGAAGCAACGATCTCCTTGTAGCTAACTTCCTCAAAAAACTTGTTTACTGATAACATAATCAACATCCTTTCGTATAAGCGTATAGCATAAGACTAATGCTATACGCTTATATTACTGTGGATGTTTTACAAATACAGTCGAAGGCTGTCGAATAATATTTTAAAAATTAGAAAGGAGACACTTTTTGCAATCTCCTTTCAGGGGATGGCATTATACGAGGTTGCTAATGTAAGCGTTTAGAATATCAGAAGCGGTCTTACGTTGATTGGGAGTCAGAACGAGTAGCTTTTCTGTGATTTCGAAATAGATATATTCCTTGCCGGTGGGGAGCTCGTCCCGTAATACATAATCAGCCGATATGTCCAACGCATCAACGATTTTGATAAAAATATTCAAACTTGGCATCTTGATACCCCGTTCAATTTCGCTAATATACACAACGCCAATCTCCGCCCGGTCTGCCAAGTCCTGTTGTGTATATCCTTTGCTAATCCTAGATTCCCGTATCCGCTTGCCTAATGCTGCCCTTTCCAAAATGAAACCTCCGAAATACCATTTATTAAATTAATATGTTTCATTGAGGTAAAAGGTGACATCTTTTTTGAAATTATTTTCTTTTAGATCCCGGGCGGACAACTTTTGCGTATTCGAAGAGATCCCAGTTAAGTTTCTGTCCACATTGGTCACAAAAGAACACATACTCTCGTTCAATGGCACTTTCGCATCTTGGGCATAGCGGGTAGGCGGTATTATCCCCATAAACGATTATCTTTCTTACAGGCAATGGAATTCTGTAGGATACTGCTTTGATAAACAGGCGCGGGGTGTACTTTTGCCCCATAATAGGGTTTTCTAATTCACTTTTCATGATTTACTCCTCTTCTACCGGAAAGCCAACAGGGATTCCAACAGAGGATGGAGTGTGGGTTGTAAGACACGATAAATGCAGGATCATCCGCCGGTTTCCGGCGTTATATTTTCTGTTGCGTATGCTACCGCAACAAAAATATATGTGATACGAAAGTTGTAAAGTGACACCGTTTTCTAAATATCCTTGCAAATTTTGACAGAGTTTGGTAATATGTAGGGGTAAAATGCTAGGAGGTGTTAGCCAGAGATGAATCCAAAATATAGTGAGCAAATAGAGATGCTCTATCTTGAAATGTACGATATGATGATTTGCTATGCCCGGTGTTCCATTGAGGAAGAATCGCTGGCAGAAGAGGCAGTTCAAAACACATTTCAAATCGCCTGCCAAAAACCGGACCAATTGTGTGAGAGTGTAAACCCCAAAGGGTGGTTGGTAAACACACTGAAATTTGCGATCCGCAACATGAAACGCAGCAGAGAAAGTGCCCGGCAACTTATGTCTTTGATGGAGCAAGACGAGTCCATTACATATTCAGAGGACGGGCTGCCTTTACAGCTTATGTATGAGGATGTTTCGGATTCGGAAGAATTTAAACTCCTGGTAGAAATGGCTATAGAGGGTAAATCTCACTTAGAGATGGCGACCGCCCGTGGGATTTCAGTCAATGCATGTAAAAAGCGCGTACAGAGAGCAAAGGAAACCTTACAAAAGAAAATGAAACAAGGTGTCACCAAGTGACATACTAAGTACACATATAGGTGAAAGGAGGAACCCAGATGTCCGAAAATCAAATCCGCGGAACCGACGATTTGTCATACTGCGATACTATGACAACGGAAGAGCTTGAGGAAATTCTGCGGTTAGATGCAAAAATGCCCGAGGGGCAGGAATCGGATACAGATAAGATTCTTTATATAATGGAGGTGCTGGCAGAAAGAAAAAGAAATACCAGTCACACCGGAAAAACAGCACTCGAAGCATATGAATCGTTTAAACAAAATTACATGCCTAAAACGGATGATAATATAATTCCTATTAAGACCCGCCGTAGACTGCCTCGTTGGGTGCGGGGTCTGGTAGCAACTGCCGCTGTGTTAGCAATTCTTTTTACCGGCTCAGTAACGGCGAAAGCTTTTGGTTTTAATATTTGGAAAGCCGTCATTCAGTGGACCCAAGAAACCTTCCATTTTGGTGATTGGGGCAATTCAGATACGGATAATAATATTCCTTATTCTTCACTTCAAGAGGCACTGGAAAAAGGTAATGTTCCTTCAAAGCTTGTGCCGACTTGGATTCCGGAAGGATATAAATTAGTGGATGTAACAGCAGAACGAACTCCAGTAAAGAGAATATATAAGGCTAAATACTTAAACGCCGAAAAGGAGCTTATTATAACGGTATGTGATCATATAAAACAAAGTCCGGTTTATGTGGAACAGGGTGAAGGATTGACAGAAGAATACGAGACTTCCGGAATTATTTATCATATTTTCACTGATGTTGATATAACAAAAGCAAAGTGGATAAGAGATTCCTATGAGTGCAGCATTTCCGGTAATATAACTATCGAAGAACTGAAAATGATGATAGATTCTATTGAGAAAGGTTAGCACTCTATGAATAACAAAAAAATCAGCAGAGTCTTAAGGGTCACTGCATTAATACTGGCAATGGTTCTGCTTTTTCCTGTTAGCGCTATGGCCGTAGAACCCAGATCCAGTCTTTATCTGGATTCCTATAGCGCTTATGTTTATAATGCCGCTTGGGGAAAGATACAGGTCTGGTTTGATATTACTGGAACCGGCGATATGGATGAAATTGGGGCTTTGGAAATCTGGCTTTATGAATCCAAGGATAACGAAAACTGGACTTGGATAAAGACCTATGAATATCAAGACTATTCCGGTATGCTTGGATATAATGATTATACGCATACGGGACATATTGAATATAGTGGCACTATCGGCCGATACTACAAGGCGTATGTTTGCGTTTGGGCTGGTAAAAACGGTGATGGAGATACCAGATATTTTTGGACCAACTCTGAAAAAGCAACCCTCTTCGCAGGCTAAGTAATTTCAAAAATTGAATAACGTAAAGATCTAAAAAGCCCACCCTGAGCGGATTCTTCCGGCTAGGGTGGGCTTTAATATACAAAATATGCTGCTGTTTGTTTTCTTTCGAGTCAAAACCTCCGGCTAAGCCGGAGGCTTGATTAAGCCCTAGAAGGGCTTTTTACTGGCGGGCATCTAAAGATGCACTGAATTTCTGGCGTCCGCATTAACTGCCCTGCCGCCCCTAAAGGGGCAATGTATCTTTCTATTCTAACATTTCTGTAGACGATACTGCCTAAATTGTCAGTTAGAATCCCTCTCTATTGTAGATGTGTGGTCGGCAAACCACTTCTGCTCTGCTGAGGGATTCTTTTTTATTTCTTTCTTCTCCGCTAAAGCTTTTTTATTCCCCCGGC
>JAGBVD010000070.1 GCA_017630495.1 Oscillospiraceae bacterium | reverse complement strand
TGTGGCCATACCTTCCAACAGTCGGATGCAATTCGTTTGAGTAAAATGGAAAACCTGATTTTGGTTTGTGGTCACTATGAGGGCATTGATCAACGCTTTATTGATGAATGTGTAGACGAAGAAATTTCCCTGGGGGACTTTGTATTGACCGGCGGTGAAATTGCCGCTATGGCTGTTACAGACGCCGTCTGCCGTATGGTGCCCGGTGTGCTTTCTGACCCGGAGTGTTTTGAGGATGAAAGCCATTTCAATGGTCTGCTGGAATATCCCCAATATAGCCGTCCTGCAGTTTGGCACGGCAGGGAAGTGCCGGAAATCCTTCTTTCCGGAAATCACGAGAAAGTAGCCCAGTGGCGCAGAAAGCAGTCCCTGCGCCGAACCCGTGAAAGACGCCCGGATATGTATGATAAATTGGACTTATCCAGCAAGCAGGACCGCAAGCTGCTGAAGGAAATGGAAGCAGAAGATTCTGAATAATTGTTAAGAGGTAGACAACCGGACAAGGTCTGATTGTCTACCTCTTTTGTATTTAATCGCAGTTAATTTTTTCGCGACCTCTGCGAAACAGCAGGGAAATACACCAAATGCCTGCAAGCGCAACCAAAGTATAAATGATTCTGCTGAATGCGGCAGCTTGACCACCGAATAGCCATGCCACCAAATCAAACTTGAAAATTCCTACCAAGCCCCAGTTGATGCAGCCGATGATAGACAGGATCAACGCAATGGTATCCATAATGTTACCTCCATTCGTGTTATTGGATATGCATAGCATACCCGATTGAAAACAAAATATACGCAATAAGGATTGCAAACTTCAGTGCTATTTTGTATAATAGTTAAAAAACGGTAGGTGATTGTATGGTAACACTTTACGAAGGCGCATTTGCAAAACTGAATCTGACGCTGGATGTTCTTGATAAGAGAGCGGATGGCTATCATAATTTAAAAAGTGTAATGCAAACGGTGTCTATTCGAGATGATATTGAAATTGATCTGGATACCGGGAAGCCATGGACCCTTTCTTGCACAGATGATCAAATTCCCGCAGACAATCGGAATTTGGCATGGAAGGCTGCGGAAGTGTTTTTTGAGGCAACGAAGAAGGATCCCAACGGTTTGGCCATTCGAATTACCAAGAGAATTCCCTGCGGCGCCGGTTTAGGCGGAGGCAGCGCGGATGCCGCAGCTGTGCTTCGTGCGCTCAATAAGCATTACGATAATCCTTTTTCTATTTTTGCTTTGGCAGAGCTGGGCGCAAGCGTGGGAAGCGATGTTCCCTTTTGCACCATCTGTGGAACTGCAATGGTAGAGGGTAGAGGAGAGCGTGTACGGAAACTTCCGGATATGCCGGATTGCGTTTTCGTTATTTGCAAGCCGGAGTTCTCAATTTCCACACCGGAACTGTATCAAAAGCTGGATGCTTCCACCATTGCCAAGCGCCCGGATAATACCGCCATGGAAAGCGCACTTTTAGCCGGTGATCTGGGTAAAGTTGCAGAAAACCTTTGTAATGTTTTTGACCCGGTTGTTACTGCTGACCATTTGGAATTAAATTATATTAAATCTATTTTTAACACTTATGGTTCAGTCGGCCAGCAAATGACCGGTTCAGGCTCAGCTGTGTTTGCAATTGTACCTGATTTTGAGTTTGCAGCGGTGATCTGTAATATGCTCAAAGAGAACTATCCCCAGGTCTATATTGCGAAACCTGTATAAATTTTGAAAATACCGTCCATACTGGAGTTATTTCAGTAAGGACGGTGTTTTTTATGAAGAAAACAGCAAAAATTTTATTATTTGCACTACTTATCTATTTTATTTTTGGCTTCTGTAGGATTATCTGCGATAAGCACACATTACGAAATGATGTGATCCGGTTGCACGTGGTGGCAAACTCTGACTCTCAGGAGGATCAAACGGTAAAGCTTATTGTAAAAGATGCAATCGTATCCTATTTGCAACCTAAAATGAATGAGTTGCAGACAGTACAGCAAGCTAAGAATTATATTACTCATAGTATCTCTAAACTGACAGCGATTGCCAACGATGCCTTGTTAGAGCACAATTTTAACCACCAGGCGAAGGTTACCCTTGGCATAGAAAGCTTTGGCAGAAGGGATTACGATACGTTTTCTCTTCCTGCCGGTGTGTATGAGTCGTTACGCGTTGAAATTGGAAATGCAGACGGGAAGAATTGGTGGTGTGTCGTATTTCCATCGCTGTGTGTTCCAACTACCGGTGATGAATTTCGTGATGCAGCAGTTTCTTCCGGTTTTAATGAAAATTTAACGGATACGCTGTCTGACAACGGAACATATAAAATTCGCTTCCTTCTGCTGGATTGGTTGGGGCAGATTGAAAATTTCTTCTTATTTCGGTAGTTTTGTCCTATTAATTACCCCAAAAGTATGTTATATTATTAACAAAGGAAAAGAAAGGAGCGTTTTCGATGCTTACATTGCTTTTGGGTACTGACTGGGTCGCAAACAGAGCGGAGATTATGCATAGAATCGCCTGCGATGTTGCCGATCAGAAGGAAGGCCGAATTTTAATCGTTCCTGAATTGATCAGCCACGAGACGGAGCGTCGATTGTGCGCGGCTGCCGGGGATACGACAAGCCGTTTTGCCGAGGTTTTAACCTTTACCGGTCTTGCTCGTCGCGTTTCAGATACTGTTGGCCTTGGCGCAAGAGAATGTCTCGACAATGGTGGCCGCGTTGTTACAATGGCATCGGCTACGCGGCAGTTGCACAGTAAATTGAAGGCTTATGCAGCTGTGGAAACAAAGCCGGAGTTTCTTTTGGAGCTTTTGGATGCGGTGGATGAGTTTAAACGCTGCTGTATTTCTGCGGAGGATCTTCTCTTTGCATCCAAACAGACAGAGGGCAGCCTTGCTCAAAAATTGGAAGAACTCTCTTTGATTTTGGAAGCCTATAACGCTCTGTGTCAGCAGGGAAAGCGTGATCCTCGTGATCAAATGACATGGCTGCTGGAGGAGCTTGAGTCCGGAAACTACGCAAAGGATCATACCTTTTACATAGATGGTTTCCCGGATTTCACGCGGCAGCATATGGCTATTTTGGAGCATTTGATCCAAAATTCCGATAATGTCATTGTGAGCGTCAATTGTGATTGTCCCGGCTCTGCAGATTTAGCTTTTGAAAAGGCCGGTGAAACGGCTGCGCAATTGCTGTCCGCTGCTAAAAAGTTTGGCATTGCGGTGGAGGTCTGCCAAATTGCTCCACGAGGTGGCAGCCTTGAAATTGTAAGAAAAAATCTTTTCCAGGGAAAGATCTGTACGGTCGTTTCGGATGGCAGCCTACAGGTTTACACATCGGATACAATGTATCAGGAATGTGTTGCTGTTGCGGAAAAAATCACAAAAATGATAATGAATGGTAGCCGTTATCGCCAGATTGGCATTGTTTGTGCGGATATGGAAGGCTACCGTAGCACTGTGGATTTTGTCCTCCGCAGTTTTGGAATACCGGCCTATATCTCCGGAACGGAAAGTGTCCTGGATAAGACGGTTATTACAACCGTACTGGCGGCGCTGGATGCCGCTCTGGGTGGTTTTGAAAGAGAACAAGTGTTATCTTATTTGAAATCTCCCTTGTCGCCGTTGGATCTTTCTGCCTGTGATATGGTTGAAAACTATGCTATTTTATGGGGAATTGACGGCAGACGCTGGCTTGAGGAGTGGACAAATCACCCGGATGCCCTTGGTGGCAAATGGACTGATGGTGCCAGGCAAACGCTTCGGCACTTAAATAGTGTACGAGCTCAGGCAATCGATCCTCTGGAACATTTAAAGAACAGTTTTGACAAGGCCGGCAACCTTTCACAGCAAGTGGAAGCTTTGTACGGATTCTTTACAGAAATCAAACTGGCAGAACGCCTGGATGCGCTGGCTACACAGGCGGATAATAATGGTGATAATCGCTCTGCGCAGATATTGAATCAGTTGTGGGAAATTCTTTTGGTTGCGATGGAGCAGCTGCATGATATGCTCGGCAATACCGTGTGGGAGCCCGAGGTATTTACGCGTCTGTTTAAGCTTCTGCTGTCACAGTACAGTGTCGGTACAATTCCTACCGTACTGGACTCTGTTGTTGTTGGCCCGGTCAGTGCAATGCGTTGCCAAAAGACTGCTCATCTATTTGTATTGGGTGCGCTGGAAGGCAATTTGCCTGGTTACAGCGGTAGCAGCGGTGTCTTGAATGATCAGGAGCGTGTGATGCTGCGGCAGCTGGGTGTTCCGTTGACCGGTGGAGCAACAGAGGGTCTGCAGGCAGAATTTGCAGAAATTTATGGCGCATTCTGCGGCGCAGATAGCTCTGTTACTGTTAGTTGTCCCGGTGGACAGCCATCATTTATTTACCGCCGAATGAGTCAGCTGGCGGGCGGAGATACCGCTGTTACAAACACATACGGAGCTGCGCTGCGCAGCATATGGCATGCCGGTGCATTTTTTGCTGCACAGGATCAGAAGGAAAGTGCAGATGCTGCCGGTGTAGCAGATGCATACGCAGGGATCCACAACCACAAGAATCACGCGTTAGGCCGCATTAGTCGCGAGCATATTGATAGTCTGTATGGCAAGGAATTGAAACTGTCGGCCTCGCAAATTGACAAACAGGCGCAATGCAGATTTTCTTATTTTGTGCGTTACGGACTTCGGGCAAAGGAATGCAAGGAAGCATCTGTTGATCCGGCTGAATTCGGCACTTACGTTCATTCTGTTCTGGAAAATACCGTTTGTGATGTAATGAAAAAGGGCGGTTTTGAAAAAGTTTCTTTAGAAGAAACTTTACAGATTGCGCAGAAGCATTCTACTCAATATGCATCTGAGCGTTTTGAACAGATTGATTCAGAGAGATTAACCTACTTGTTCCGTAGAAACGGAGTGGAGCTTGCCTTGATTGTCCGCGAGCTGTGGCAGGAATTGAAGGCGAGTGAATTCGCCCCTGTCGGTTTTGAAGTCGGTTTTGGTGATGAAGGTGAAGTCCCTGCAATCTGCGTTACCGGAGAGCATATGTCCGGAAAGATCAGAGGATTTGTTGATCGGATTGATGCCTGGCAAAGCGGCCAAAATACTTTTTATCGTGTTGTTGATTATAAGACCGGTGAAAAGGATTTTGATTACTGTGACGTTATGAATGGCATTGGTCTTCAAATGCTTCTGTATTTGTTCGCATTGGAGGAAGGATTATTTACACCCTTGGGGGAGAATCCGATACCTGCCGGTGTGCAGTATTTTCCGGCACGGGTGCCGGTCGTCTCTGCTAACAGTAAACTTTCCGATGAAGAAGCTGCCGCAGAAAGACAAAAGCTTTGGAAGAGAAAAGGCCTGCTGTTAAATGACGAAGTTGTACTGGGAGCAATGTCTGATAATGACACAATTTCCAGAATGCCTTACTCCATAAAGAAAGATGGCATTTTGTCCGGTGATCTTGCAGATATTGATCAGTTTAAAAAACTCAAGGCCTATGTGTTCAAATTACTGGGCGGTATTGTTGACGAAATTGCATCCGGCAATGTTGCACCGAATCCCTATACTCGTGGAAGCGGTCATAATCCATGTACTTATTGTCCTTATGGCTCGATTTGTCATCAAAATACAGTTCAGGATCGAAGAAACTTTAAGGCAATTACTGCCAATCAATTCTGGCAGCAAATTGAGAAGGAGGTGTCCACCAATGGCTGAAAAACTGACTGATCAGCAAAAACAGGCGGTTGAAGATCGCGGTGGTCAACTTCTGGTTTCTGCAGCTGCCGGTTCCGGAAAAACAAAGGTCCTTGTTGATCGTTTGATGAGTTATATTCTTGATCCAATAGATCCGGCGAATATTGATGATTTCTTAATTATCACATACACCAAGGCGGCTGCGGCAGAACTTCGTGGTAAGATTGCTGCAAAGCTGTCGGAGCACATTGCCCAGCGACCGGAAAATCGTCATTTACAGCAACAGATGCAAAGGCTGTATCTTGCGAAGATATCCACTGTACACGCATTTTGCACTGATATTCTTCGGGAATATGCATATCGCTTGGATTTGTCCGCTGATTTTCGTGTGCTGGATGAAAACGAAGCCCTAGAATTACAGGCCCGAGCAATGCAGCAGGTGTTAAACGACGCGTATAGCAGTGCGGAAAGGGATATCAATTTTGTATCTCTGGTGGATACACAGGGGTTGGGTCGTGACGATCGAAATATTCCGGAAATTATCTACCAGGTGTACAATAGCGCCAAATGTCACCTGGATCCTGAAATGTGGCTGGATTGGTGTATGTCTTCTGTGGATGTTTCTAATTGTGAGGATGCATCACAAACTGTTTGGGGACGCTACCTGATAGATGACCTGCATCGGTGTTTAGACCTGCACATAGATGCATTGGAATGCTGCGCAAACAGAGCGCTTGCCGCGGAGGGTATGGATAAACCGGCTATGTTGCTTTCTGATACTGTTGCGCAACTGCGGACACTGCGCTATGCAAACACCTGGAATGAAATCTATAGAAACCGCAATATTGATTACGGCAGACTGTCTTTTTCGAAAAAGTGCACAGACTTAATTTTGGCCGAACAGATCAAATATATCAGAGATGCCTGTAAGAAGGATTTATCCAAGAAATTGCGTAATTTTTGCGATGACAGCACACAGGTTTTAGCGGATATGAAGCAATCTGTTTTGGCAACTGTCGGTTTGATCAATCTTTCGCGTAAATTTAGCAAAGCCTACGACAAGCTAAAACAAAATCGTCGTGTTTTGGATTTTGGAGATCTTGAGCATAAAACACTGGATTTGCTGCTTGGAAAGAATCGATCGAATGTAACGCGTGAGGCGCTGGAAATTGGCGCTCGTTTCCGGGAAGTAATGGTAGACGAGTATCAGGATTCTAACATTGTGCAGGATTCGATCTTTTCTGCTTTGACAAAGCAAAGGCAGAACTGCTTTATGGTAGGTGATGTGAAGCAATCTATCTATCAGTTCCGGTTGGCAGATCCGGGCATCTTTTTGGAGAAGTACAATACATTCGTTCCGGCAAAAGATGCGCAAAAAGGGCAGGGCAGAAAGGTTTTGCTTTCCAGCAATTTCCGTTCTGCAGGCAGCGTCATAGAGGCTGTAAATGATGTATTCACTGCTTGTATGTCCCCCTGTGTCGGTGGTTTGGAATACGGTCCTGATGAAGCACTCAATGAGGGCCTTGCCCACAAACCGATCGACGAAAAGGAAATTGAGCTGTATGGTATTTGTGTGCAAGAAGATACATATGCAGAGGAAGCGGAATTTGTAGCAAAGCGAATATCCCAATTGCTGGACGGTACACATATGGTCCGGGATGGCGAATCTCTTAGACCAATTCGCCCGGGCGATATTGCAATTCTGCTTCGTTCTCCCGGCTCAATTGGTGGGCAGTACCGTGCTGCCTTGGAGAAATCCGGGATTCGTTGTACAATTGGCACCAGTACCGATTTGCTGCAAACGGAGGAAATTGAAACACTGCGTTCGATTTTACAGGTTATCAACAATCCTCTTCAGGATATTCCGTTGCTTTCTGTACTTACCAGCCGCGTTTTTTGCTTTACGGCAGATGACCTGGCTGCTATTCGAAGTGCAAGGCATGGCGGATGCATTTATGATGCACTGCGGCATAGTGAACACCCTAAAGCTGTAAGTTTTGTTGCTATGCTGAACGCGCTTCGGTCAGAGACAAGATTATATACATTGCCGGAGCTCCTGAACGAAATTTTGATTAGAACCAAGCTGGACAGTATTTTCAGTGCCTTGCCTGGTGGCAGGGAAAAAGTAGAGAATCTGCAAAATTTCTGTCAATTTGCTGGTGCTTTTGGCCCGGATTGTACATTAAGTAGCTTTTTGGATCGTTTGGCAGCAATTGCAGAGCGCGGTATGGCTGCCCCGGACCGGGGAGCAGATACAAACGCGGTCACCATTATGAGCATTCACAAATCCAAAGGACTGGAGTTTCCGGTTGTTTTCCTGTGCGCGTTATCCAGAGATTTCAATACGGAGAGCGCTCGGGCAAAAGTTCTTTGCCATAAGGAGCTGGGCCTGGGACTTTCTTGTGTGGATACTGTCAATCGAGTCCGTTATCCTTCATTGGCAAAACGGGCAATCGCTGCAAAAATGATTGCAGAAGGTATATCAGAGGAAATGCGCATTTTGTATGTGGCAATGACCAGAGCGCGTGACCGACTGATTATGACTTACGCGTCCAAGGGCCTTGAAAGCGAATTAACAGCTTTGGCGCAAAGAATGTCCATATCAAATCCGTTGTTGATCACCGCAAACGCTGATTGCCCGGGAAAATGGATTCTGTATGCAGCGCTCAAGCGTAAAGAGGCAAATGCATTCTTTTCCATTTGTGGTTGTCCGGAGAATACTGAATTTTTTAATGAAGCTTGGGAAATTGGTGTTATAAATAATACTCAGCATGCTGATTGCTGCCCGGTTCATGAGGAAGTCAAGTTTGATGCACTCGAGATGGGTGCTGCAGAGTTTATCAGAAAGAACCTTGCTTTCCAATATCCATATGTACTTGCAACAACTGCACCCTCCAAGCAAACGGCAACGCAACTGAAGGGTCGCATTAAGGATTCTGAATCTGCTGAAAATACGATGAAGGCGGTTAAGACCTACAAGAAGTGGCGCAAGCCGAAATTTGTTGATCCAGAAGTTCAGGGAAAAGATTACGGAACTGCAGTGCATGCTGTAATGCAATATATCGTCTTTCATAATTGCCAAAGTGTTGATGCGGTCAAGACGGAAATTGCGCGGCTGGTTAAGGAAGAATATATCTCCAAGCAGCAAGCCGATATGGTCTCGGCACAAGAAATAGCAGATTTCTTTGCAACGGATATCGGACGCAAATTACTATCCTCTGATCGTGTACTGCGTGAGTTTAAGTTCTCTATTTTGGATGATGGCCAGCGGTATTGTCCGGGTATGATCGGGGAGAAGGTACTGTTGCAAGGCGTTGTTGACTGTGCATTGGTAGAAGAGGATGGCATCACGATTTTAGATTTTAAAACAGACCGTGTAACAGAAGAGACAATGCAGGTAGTGGCAGAGGGCTATCGTCAACAAATCGAAGTTTATGGAGATGCTCTGTCGCGGATTTACCGATTGCCGATTAAAAAGTCAATGCTTTATTTCATGCGCATCGGCAAATTATATGCAATCTAGCTCAACAGCAAAAACCCTCCGGGAAACCGGAGGGTTTTTGATTTAGCGGCTATTCTTATTCTGGTTATTCTGATTGTTCTGGTTGTTCTGGCTGTTCTGCTTATTTTGCTGATTCTGCTGATTTTTGTTCTGATTCTGGTTATTCATTTCAATATCCTCCGTTATATATCTTTGCGGTATTCCGCTCCTTTAGTTTGTCCGATAACTCAGGATTTATCCTTTGCCTTAAAAAGTAAGCTTACGATCAAACCTGCTAAAACTGCGGCAGCAATTCCACCGGCACATGCTTTTAATCCACCGGTGAAGATGCCAATGAAACCGCTGTCATGAATTGCTTGCTTGACTCCTTTTGCCAAATTAAAACCGAAGCCGGTAAGCGGTACTGTTGCGCCTGCACCGGCGAAATCGACGATTTTTTGATAAATTCCCAAACCGCCTAACAGCACACCAAATACTACATAGCTGACTAATATGCGTGCCGGTGTCAGTTTCGTTTTATCAATGAGAATTTGACCAATCACACAAAATAAACCACCAACAATAAATGCCTTCAATATATCCATACTCAACCTCCGACAATTGATACTGCATGGCAGATTCCCGGAATTGGAAGGCCCTGCTGTGTTGAAGTAGGGGACAGTAAGGCACCTGTACCGCAGAATAATATGCGTTTTAATTTCCCGGAGTTCAGCTTCTCCAATAAATATCCGCAAAGGGTGATCCCACTACAGCCGCAGCCGGAGCCTCCTGCATGAACATCCTGCTTTGTAACATCAAAAACAAGTGTACCGCAGTCTGCTAATTTTCCGCCCAGAGAAAGTCCTTCCCGTTGTGCCAAAGTAAGCAGCATTTCTTTTCCAAGTTGACCTAAATCTCCGGTAACAATTAAGTCGTAATCATCCGCGCCTACATGCAAATCGTCAAAATGTGCGCGAATGGTTGCCAAGGCTGCCGGAGCCATAGCACTGCCCATATTATTGGCATCTTTGATGCCTAGATCGGTAACTGTGCCAATTGTGCAGGCGGTAATTTTGGGTCCCTTACCACTGCTGCATACCAAGGCTGCTCCGGATCCTGTTACGGTCCATTGGGCTGTTGGGGTTCGCTGTCCACCATAGCCCAGAGGAAAGCGATACTGCCTCTCTGATGAGGCAAAGTGTGATGATGTCATAGCGACTGCCTTATCTGTAAAACCTCCGCCTACAGCCATAGAAGCCATCAGAAGGCTCTCTGCCATCGTCGAGCAGGCACCATATAATCCCAAGTGTGGAATGCCGGTGTTTCTAAGGGAAAATGACGAACCAATGCATTGATTTAATAGATCCCCGGAAAATACAAGGCCAAATTCAGATTGGTGGACGTGTGCCTTCTTTGCCAGTATTTCAAGAGCGATTTGCTGCATTCGTTTCTCGGCCTGTTCCCAGGTTCTTTGCCTAAAATAAGAATCCTTATTTGTTAGATCAAAGGTTTTTCCCAGCGGTCCTTCAGATTCTTTTTTACCGGCAACACTGGCCCAGTGAGTGATAACGACCGGTTGCCCCAACATAAAACTTTGTTTGCCGCATTTTTTATTTTCCATAATTGCGCACCTCAACTCTATTATGTGCAGCAAATTAAAAAATATAGAAAAAGACTGCTGAACTTGTCAGCAGTCTAAATGCTTTATTTACCGGCCAGCGCTCTTTCCAGCCAAACACAGCCAAAATCCAGTGCTGTATAAAGTCCGGCTTTTTCGCCTTTTTTCAAGACACGATCCCGGCTCTTAACAGAGGGATCTGTCAGCTGCAGCTGGATGGAAACCCGGGTTGCGATGTCCACATCGTTAACCTTTTTTGTTTCCAGAATCTGCAACATAATGATATGGGAATCAGCCATAGAGCCGTAGTAAATTAAGTTGTCCTTGCGCATCAGCGGATGTCCTTTGTACATCAATACGCTTTTTTCTTCAGCCATAGTAACCTCCTGGTAAAAATATCGGGAGGCTTTTGCGGCGGCAAAAGCCTCCCGGCAGAATCATTTACTATCAAACAGATAGCAACGAACAAGTTCCTGAAGAATCTCATCTCTGTCCAGCTTACAAATAATGCTGCGGGCATTATTGTAGTTGGTAATGTAAGTGGGATCTTCAGTCAGCAGGTAGCCGACAATCTGGTTGATGGGATTGTAACCCTTTTCGTTCAGAGCATCGAACACACTGCGGAGGGTACGACGCATATTGTCCTTATCATCGCTGGGAACTGTAAATTTAATGGTACTTTCCGTCATGGCGGCGACCTCCTTTCAAACATTAAAGATATTATATCCCAAATTTTACTAGGTGTAAAGACCCAGAGATAAATTTTGTAAAAAATATCTTATCTGAGTTCTGCACCCAGTTCTTTCTTCAAGGCATTGAGCGCTTTGTTCATCGCCTGTTCGGAGTCGGAATCCGTCAATGTGCGGTCATCAGCACGCAGCTCCAAAGAGAAGGCCATGCTCTTTTTGCCCTCGGGAACACCGGTTCCACGGTAAATGTCGAACAGACGGACGTCGCGAAGCAACTTGCCGGCAGCGCCGGTGATGACATCCTCTACCTGTGCAACGGTAATTTCTTCATCACAAAGGATTGCCAGGTCACGGGTGACAGAGGGATATTTAGGCAGTGCGACATAAGTGGGATCGGGCAGACGGAATTCTGCAAGCTTTGTAAAATTGATTTCTGCACAGTAAACTTCACCGTCAATGCCGTAGTTCTTGGCAACAAGAGGATGAATTTGACCAATGTAGCCAAGTTCAACACCGTCAATGGTTACCTTTGCGCAGCGGCCAGGGTGGTAAGAGGGATTATCGTTTACAGCGCAGTAGCGTGCTTTCTTAACACGAATGCCTGCAAAAATGGCCTCCAGTTCACCCTTAATTGTGAAGAAAGATTCGTCCGCGCCATAGGTGCCCAGAACCAGAATCTTGGGCTCTTCCGGCAAAGCCGCGCCTTCAATCGGCAAATAGATCTTGGAAAGCTCATAAAGCTTTGCGGCCTTATTGTGATAAGCACTGTTTCTGGCCAGAATATCCAACATAGAGGGCAGTGCCGTGGTGCGCATTACAGAGGTATCCTCGCCCAGAGGATTTTGAATCTTTAAGGTGTTACGCAGGGGAGAGTCGGCAGGAATCCGAATTTGGTCAAAGATGGTGGGGGAGACAAAGGAGTAGGTGATGATTTCACTGTAACCCAATGCCTGGCACTGAACACCGACTTTGTTCTCAAACTTCATAATGGGGGAATAGCCGCCCTGGGTAGCGTTTTTGAAGGCTGTTGTCGGGATGTTATTGTAGCCAAAGGAACGTCCGACCTCCTCAGCAATATCAGCCATCAGATTCAAATCAGGCCGCCAGGAGGGAACTTGGATTTCGTTGTTTACAACCGGGATCTCCAAAAGCTCAAGAAACTTGACCATCTCTTCGGTGGGAATGTCGGTTCCCAGAAGCTTGTTGATCTTTTCTGTCTCCAGAGGAAGTGTTTTAGGCGCGGGAACATAGTTCACGATGTCGATGATACCATCCATAACATCGCCGCAAGCAAGCAGTTCCACGAGCTCACAGGCACGCTGTACGGCAGGAACTGTCATCATAGGATCCAGATTCTTCTCAAACTTACCGGAGGATTCAGTGCGCATACCGAGAGCCAGAGCGGTTTGACGAATGGATGTGCCGTTAAAGTTGGCGGATTCAAAGACAACTGTGGTTGTGTCGTCCATAATTTCGGAGTTTTCGCCACCCATAATGCCGGCAAGACCAATGGGCTTGTCTTCATCGGCAATGACCAGCATACCGGGATTGAGCTGGCGAACGTTGTCGTCCAGAGTGGTCAGTGTTTCGCCTTCTTCAGCTTCCCGGACGACGATCTTGCCGGAGGAAACATAACGGTAATCAAATGCATGCATTGGCTGGCCATATTCCAGCATTACATAGTTGGTAATATCAACGATGTTGTTAATGGGGCGAACACCATTGGCACGAAGACGGTTGCGCAACCACTTGGGAGAGGGTGCGATCTTGACATTTGTCACCATACGGGAGGAGTACCGATTGCAGAGTTCGGTTGCAGGTACCTCCACATCCAGCTTATCGTACATGCTGCCGGCATCACTGCCCTTTACAACCGGCTCGTGATGCTTCATCTGCATACCGAATGCAGCGGCGGATTCCCGTGCCAGGCCAATAATGGAATAGCAGTCCGGGCGATTGTTGGTAATCTCAAAATCTACGATGGTATCGTCGTTGCCGATTACAACATTGATATCGTCGCCAGGCTTGCAATCCTCGTTGTTGAGGATCCAGATGCCATCAGCATAAGCATCCGGCAAGTCGTTCTGTGTCAGGCCCAATTCAGCAAAAGAGCAAAGCATACCATGAGAAGGCTCGCCTCTGAGCTTGCCCTTTGTGATATGAATGCCACCGGGCAGATAGGAGTTGTGCAAAGCGGCAGGTACCAGATCACCCTGGTGTACATTTTGTGCGCCGGTGACAATCTGGACAGGCTCTTCCTTGCCCACATCTACCTGGCAAATCCACATATGATCGGAGTTTTCGTGCTTAACAATGGAAACAACTTTACCAACTACAACGTTTTTGATTTCAGCGTCCATACGCTCGTAGGTTTCCACCTTCTGACCGAAAACGGTCAGTTTTTCAACATATTCTCTGTCGGAGACGTGGGAAAGATCCACAAACTCCTCATGAAGCCATTTTCTATTGAGTTTCATGTTCTATCCCTCCTTAAAATTGATTCAAGAACCGGACATCATTATCAAAGATAAGACGCAGATCGTTAATGCGCATACGGCCCATGGCCATACGCTCCAGGCCCATACCAAAAGCGAAGCCGGAATACTTTTCCGGATCAATGCCGCAGCTTTCCAGAACTTTGGGGTGTACCATACCGGCGCCAAGCAGCTCGATCCAGCCTTCACCGTGGCAGGTAGAGCAGACCTGTCCGTCCACTTCACCGGTGCCGTGGCACTTGTGGCACTGCATATCCATTTCGCAGCTGGGCTCGGTAAAGGGGAAGTGGTGGGGGCGGAAGCGCATCTGAGCGTCCTGGCCGTAGATACGGCGCATAACAGTTACAAGAGCGCCCTTTAAGTCACCCATTGTGATATTTTCGTCGACTACCAGACCCTCGATTTGGTGGAACATAGGGGAGTGGGTAGCATCAGCCTCGTCCTTACGGAAGACACGACCGGGAGCCAGGATGCAAATGGGCGGCTTTGTGTTTTCCATAGCGCGAATTTGCATAGGACTGGTCTGGGTACGCAGAAGGACACTGTCATCGTCGGTGAAATAGAAAGTATCACTGCGATCACGGGAGGGGTGTCCCTCCTCAATGTTCAACCGGGTAAAGTTGTAGTCAGCCAGCTCGACCTCAGGTCCATCGACAATCTGGTAACCCATACCAATAAAGATGTCTTTAATCTCCTGCAGCACCTGATTCATAGGATGCTGGTGACCCATTGTAACGGCCTTGCCGGGAATTGTAACATCAATTTTTTCGGCAGAAAGCTTTTCCTCAAGAACAGCTGCGTTAATAGCTGCTTTCCGCTGCTCCAGCTTTTCTTCAATAGCGCTGCGAACGCTGTTTGCGATCTGACCAATAACAGGGCGCTCTTCCGGGGAAAGCTGACCCATCTGCTTTAAGACTGCAGTCAGTTCACCTTTCTTACCAAGAAGTTTAACACGAAGTTCTTCCAAAGCGGCAGGAGTTGTCGCTTCATCCAGAGCAGACATAGCTTGCTGCCGGATCAATTCTAACTGTTGTTGCATTGTTGTTCTCCTTTTAAACAAAAAAATATGCCCTCATCCCAAAATCGGGACGAAGGACATTCCTCCGCGGTACCACCCGCAATTCGCCATATGGCGCAGCTTATGATGTAATACATCGGATCCGTAACGAAGATCAATCGGCATACCCTACTATTGGTTCAGGCAGCAGCTCCCGGGCGAAGGCCGAATTACTGCACGCAAGCGGATCCCACCATCCCGCTCTCTCTGTATGCGCAAAACCAGAATCGACAACCCATTCATAGCCTTTACATATTGCACTCATTGTAGCATACACACCAAAAAAAAGCAAGCAATAATTGGTTTTTTGCGAACTTGACGGTAAAACTTTGGAATGGTATCATAACAAAAATGGGAGGGATGATTATGTGCGAAAGAATGCTGGACCATGAAACGGTGCTTTCTTTGCTGCCTGATCGCAAAATTGACGCGCATAAGGGTGATTTTGGAAGAATATTACTGCTGTGCGGAAGTGTTGGCTATACCGGAGCCGCTGCACTTGCTGCAATGGGCGCTCTGCGTTCAGGAGCGGGCCTTGTATATTTAGGAGTACCGGAATCTATTTATTCTATTGCAGCTGTCAAATTAACAGAACCGATCGTATTTCCTTTGCCGGATAGGGAAGGAAAGTTGGCTGCTGAGGCAACAAGGAAGCTTTCAGAGATATTGGGAAAAATGGATGCGGTTTTAGTTGGACCGGGTCTTGGACAATCGGATGGTACATTTGCTGTAGTAAAATGGATTCTGCAGAACTATAATGGCCCGGTTGTTTTGGATGCGGATGGCATAAATGTTCTTTGCTCGCATATGGATATACTGCGCGGAAGGACGAGCCCAACGATCCTGACTCCCCATGAAGGAGAGTTTTGCCGGATCGCTGGACAATATCCGGTTAACAGGATTGCGGATGCACAAATCCTTGCAAAAGATATTGGCTCCATAATTGTGCTGAAAGGTCACAATACGGTGATCACCGATGGTACAAATACATATATCAACCCCACCGGCAATCCTGGGATGGCTGTCGGTGGCAGCGGGGATGTTTTGGCCGGTATAATTACGGCTTTGCTTGGGCAAGGCATTTCCCCTTTGCAAGCGGCTGCCTGTGGCACTTGGCTCCATGGTGCGGCAGGAGATATTTGCGCTGCTGAAATCGGATATTGCGGAATGCTCCCAACAGATATGCTGAATGTTCTGCCGCGACTAATGATATAAGGTGGGATGCGATGAAGCGGTGGCTAACAGTACTGCTTCTGATTGGAATGCTTTCCGGTTGTGGTAGTTCACAAAGTGGTGTTAATAGGGCGCTTAGTTTGCGCAGTGCCTTATTAAATGGAAATGGCTGCGCTTTTACTGCAGAAATTACTGCGGATTATGGCGATAGGCTTTATACATTTGTTTTGAAAAACACCGTCGACAGTAAAGGGAATTTGTCCTTTGAAGTGATTTCACCGGAGTCCATTGCAGGTATAACCGGTAAAATTGAAAATGATAAAGGCGCGCTTACTTTTGATGAGGAAGTGTTGGCATTTTCTTTGTTAACGGATGATCAGATATCACCGATCAGTGCCCCCTGGATTTTTATAAAAACACTTCGTAGCGGCTATATCGGAGCCTGTGAGGATACCGATACGGGAATGCGTATCCAGATTGATGACAGTTATGATGAGGATGCGCTGCAAATGGATATATGGACAGATCCCAATAATATTCCCATTCGCGGCGAGATATTGTTCCGTGGCAGACGAATTATCACCTTGAATGTCGAGAACTTTACTATCTTGTAACATTGGGTCATATTTCGCATAGAATAATTTGACAATGCTATCGTATATTTTTCTTTTGTGCGTGGGACAATAGAAACAGCCGCGTTACATAAGGATAATTCCGGTAGCGCTGGCAATGATTTCTCGCGGAGTGTGAAAAATATGGACACCACGGTTAAACGGGGAGATATATTCTATGCGGATCTATCACCGGTAGTTGGCAGTGAGCAGGGCGGTACGCGCCCGGTTTTGATCGTGCAAAATGACACCGGCAATAAACATTCTCCTACAGTCATTGCAGCGGCCATCACTAGTCAGACCGGCAAGGCCAGACTTCCAACCCATATCAATATTGCCGGTGGGAGTGTTGGACTTAGCAAAGATTCGGTGATATTGCTGGAGCAAATTCGAACCATTGACAAACGCAGATTGCGTGAGCATATGGGAAAATTGGATGATGAACATATGCTTATGGTAGACAATGCTATCGCTGTCAGTTTTGGACTTAATGAAGCAAGACCAACATGAATTCTACACCCCCTCATTGCATATTTTGCAGTGAGGGGGTGTTTATGTGAAAAGCTATGAAATTATGTATGACAACAATGTAGTAGGCAGTGCTGTTGTGATCACTGAAGGGCTGTATTATAAATTTGTATGCCAGTGTGTTTTGTATGAGCCGGATATGTATCGCGTATATGTAGCCGACGAAAATACAACATTAGATTTAGGTGTTTGTATGCCGACAGGTAATCAATTTTCCCTTACAAAAAGAATACCGCAAAAGAAATTAAAGGGTGAGAAGATTCGCTTTTGTATTCGACGAAGCGATAAATCCGTTGGCCAAAATATAGTTCCTATCCAGGAAGGACAACCTTTTGAATATATGGATAAATTAGAAAACGCTCGTGTAGAAATAAGGGACAACGCGGTATGTTTGGTTATTTCTGGGATTTGACTGTGATGTAGTCTGAAATATTTGAAAAACGCACATCACCAATTCCGGAAACATTTTTAAGATCTTCCAATTGGACAAATGGCCCATTTTCATCACGATATTGAATGATTCGTTGAGCAATAACCTTTCCGATTCCGGGGAGGAGGGTAAGATCTTCCTGGGAAGCGGTGTTGATGTTGATTTTACCGTCAACGATTGCAGAGTTGTTACTCTGTGTAATTTCCGTATTGTCATTGTTAAGGGGTATTGTCGAAGGGGTTGATTGTCTATATACATACAATCCCATTACAATTACAGCAAATATAACAATTAGTGAAATAGGTATCCATCTGGACGGCTTTTTCATTGTTGACACCTCCTCATTGACGGGAAAAGGAATAAATGCTATAATACATTATTATACACAATTCATTTCCACAAACAAGTCTTTTGGGAAATTAGAGGTAGATTTATGAGAAGAGTTGCCCATCTTTGTTTGGTGATTACAATATTATTTTCGTTGCTGACACCAATGGTATCCGCCACCGGCGCGATGGATACGCCGCAAACGACAACGTCCTATGGCATTGACTCAGACAACGCCTTGCTGGGCTCTAAACAGATGTTTGACACCATAAAGTCTGCATTTCTTTATGAGCGTAACAGCGGAACTGTTATGTATGCCTGGAAGGCCGATGAGCAGGTGTATCCTTCCAGTCTGGTAAAGATAATGACAGCGCTGCTGGCTGTGGAAAAGGGGAATTTGGCGGATGTTATAACGGTTAAGGAATCCGTCATTAAGACAATTCCCCATAATGCTGTGTCTGCCGAACTGGAAGCGGACGAACAGATTTCCCTGGAATCCTTGCTGTATTGTATGATGGTCGGCTCTGCAAACGATGCAGCCAGTGTAATTGCTGACCATATCTGCGGTAGCCAGGCTGCATTTGTCGATGAGATGAATGCTTATGCCAAACAGCTGGGCTGCACAAAAACGAATTTTACAAATCCCCATGGCCTTCACAATGAAAAGCAGAAGACATCTGCGCGGGATATGGCTAAAATCCTCAGTGTGGCAATGAACAACGAGACCTTCCGGAAGATCTTTACAACTGTCCGCTGCACAGTTCCTGCTACCAATAAATCTGAAGAGCGGTCTTTGGCTACCGGCAATTTCCTGATGAACACGGATAGTTTGGATATCTATTTTGACAATCGTGTAACCGGAGGAAGAACAGGCGTTTCAGAGGACGGCAGACGGTGTCTCGCGGCCAGCGCTACCGGTAACGGTATGGAACTGATCAGCATTGTGATGGGCGCGAAGTCCGTTGTAGAGGACGACGGCTACACCACTACGGTCTATGGCAGCTTTAAGGAAACCTCAACATTGATCGATAAAGGCCTCAAAGGATATAAAACAGCGCAGGTGCTGTATCCGGAACAGACCGTGGATCAGTGCAGTGTGGTCAACGGAGCGAATGATGTGATTCTTGGCTCCAAAACTACAGTTTATGCCGTGCTTCCGACCAGCGTGAATTTAAAGGATCTTACATTTAAGTACGCGAACAATGGAGAGATTCGGGCACCCATCGCAGCAGGGGATGCTGTGTCTACTGTTGAGGTTTGGTACAAGAATACCTGCGTCGCAAATGCAACACTTTATGCGATGAACTCTGTGAAAGATACGACACAAGAGGAAATTCCCGTCGAAGTGAAAGAGGATGACAATACTGCCCAAACAGCGCTCTTGATCATTGGCATATCCGTTGGCGCTGTAGTGCTCTTTGTTTTTATAGTGCGCGTGATCCCCAGAGTTCGGAGACTGTTAAAAAAGAGACAGCTAATGAAATATAGACGCAACAGAAGAAGGAGTCGCTGATATGGTCACGTGGGAATCGCTGGAACAGACTTGCGCCAACTGCAGTAAATGCGCTTTGTGCCAATCCAGAAATAATGTTGTTTTTGGAATCGGTTCTAAAACGGCGGATATTATGTTTGTTGGTGAAGGTCCGGGCGAACAAGAAGATCTGCAAGGGGAGCCTTTTGTTGGCGCAGCGGGTAAATTGCTGGATGATATGCTGTCCATTATAGATATCGACCGTACTAGCTGCTACATTGCCAATATTGTAAAATGTCGTCCGCCTCACAACAGAGACCCTGAGGATAGTGAACAGGATGCATGTATTGAATACCTTCATAATCAGATATTATTGTTAAGGCCGAAGATGATTGTGTGTCTTGGCAGAATTGCGGCCAGGCGTCTGATTGATTCTGATTTCAGGATCACGAAAGAACACGGTATGTGGTATCAATATAATGGCATCTGGATAACAGGACTTTATCATCCGTCTGCGCTTCTTCGTGATCCGTCAAAAAGACCGGAAACATTTGTGGATCTGCTAATGATTCGTGATAAGCTCCACCACCTAAGAAATCAATGAGCAAAAAGTGTCCGCAAATGAGGAATCCTTTATAAGACAGTTTTATTGAATTACCAAATAAAAGAATCACCGAAATACGATAGTATTCCGGTGATTTTGTTATTTATGATATTTGCTGCCAGCCTGAATGGATTCTGCTCGATATAATTGCTCCAGGACCATGATCCTGGCCAGATGGTGGGGGAAGGTCATAGGGCTCATAGAAAGCTTAAAATCGGCCTTATTCTTAATTTGTTGGGAAATACCAAAGGAGGAACCAATTAAAAAGCACGCGTTACTTTTGCCGGAGATCTTAATCTCGGCAATTTTCTCGGCCAACGCTTCAGAGGATAATTGCTTTCCCTCCGGAGTCAGCACGCAAAACCAGGCACCTTTTGGAATCTTTAAAAGGATCTGTTCTCCTTCTTTATCCAGTCCTGCAGAGATCTCAGCAGGGGAGGGATTATCTGGCAACCTGCTTTCCTGAATTGTGATATGATTGAACTGACACAAACCTTTTAATCTTTTTTCGTATTCTTCAGCAGCGGAAATATAGAATTTTTCTTTTAATTTCCCAACTGTAATCAGTGTGATTGTAAACATTATAATCACCTCTATGCCAGTATACCATTGAAAGGTAAAAAAAGCAAATGGGTTTATTTTATCAGGATTTTCAAATAATAATCAGGGGTGAGAGAAATGAAGAAAGAGAAGAAAATTATTACAGATCCGTTTGGCAGTTATACCGGACGAGGGGAGAATCCCTATGATAAACCGGTGCAGGATGCTGATGATCTTTAATAAGAAAACGCCCAACAAATGCTGGGCGTTTTCTTATTATTTCTTGTGTAATTTTTGATATTTCTCTTTTGTTGCAAGGCCACCGCGAATGTGCCTTTGCGCTTTGTTCCGCTGCAGTATTTGCTGTGTCTGTTGGTAGAGACTTTTGTTGCAGTGTGGCAACCTTTGCGTAATATCTTTATGGACGGTGGATTTTGATATACCAAAGTGCTGGGCAGCAGTGCGCACCGTTGCACCGGTTTCGATTATGTACACAGCCAGTTTACAAGCTCGGTTTTCGATGGTATCTGTCATAAACTAACCTCCCTGGTATGTGCTGCTATGAATAATTTATGAATCCGACTTTTCGAATATGCGTCCTTGACAGTTTGCACGCAAGATAGTAAAATGTTAAAAAAGGATTGGAATTAATCGAATTGGAGGCGAATGCTTTGCATATTGAGAAAAAAACACTGCGTAAAATATTTTTTGGTGTTTTTGCATGCATTATTTTATATTGGTTACTTCATGAGACTGAACGTGTTCGCAGCGTTTTTGATGTGATTGGCGATGTGGTTTTTCCGTTTGCTTTGGGTGCCTCTCTTGCCTTTATTTTCAATGTCCCGATGCGTGCGATTGAAGGATTGCTAAAAGGCATTAAAAAAGACAGATTGCGCAGAACAATAGCGGTTGTCCTGACTTTTGTCGCTCTGTGTTTGGTATTGACCGGTGTGTTCCTATTGCTGATTCCTCAGCTTTATGAAACAATTCAATCGCTGATTCCCCAATTAACAACCTTTGTTTTAAATGCCATCAACGGAGTTAATGATTTCCTGAATGATCATCCGGAAATTCTAGCATGGGTTGTTGAAAACACGGATTTTGAGACATTTGACTGGTCCACACTTGCGCAGAACTTAATTGCAACAGTTGGTGACAGTGTCGCAACCATTCTCTCTACAACAATTTTTGCAATCGGCAGCACCATTGATGCAATGATGGATTTCTTTATTGCAATCGTCTTTACTGTGTATTGTTTATTCCAGAAAGAAACCCTTGCCCGGCAGGGAAGAAAGCTATTATATGCATTCTTGCCTGAAAAGTTTTCTGATCGGACAGTTGAAGTGCTTCGGCTGACAAACGGAACTTTCTCCAATTTTTTGGCTGGCCAGGGTGTTGAAGTGTGCATTTTGGGTACACTGTTTGCTGTTACTATGGCGATCTTCCGTATGCCGTATATTCCTCTTGTTAGCGTCTTGGTTGCGGTAACAGCCTTTATTCCGGTGGTCGGCGCGTGGGTTGGTTGCGTCCTGGGTGCATTCTTCATTTTTGTAGCAAACCCGATACAAGCTGTGTGGTTTGTTGTGATGTTTGTTGTGTTGCAGCAGATTGAGAACAATTTGATTTATCCGCGAGTTGTCGGCAATTCTATTGGTCTTTCCGGTATGTGGGTATTGGTGGCAGTTGGTGTCGGTGGCGAGCTTATGGGCGTTGCCGGTATGTTCCTGATGATACCTGTTGCATCGGTTCTGTACACGCTTCTTCAGCGAGCGACTAACAAGAAACTGGGGACAATGGATATTGATCCTGAGAAGATTAAAGCGCAGCCCCCATTGTTAAATAAGCGAAAAAGATGGTTTAAACCGAAATCCGCCAATAAACAAAATAGCGACAACGTTTCTAAATAAATAAAAACGGCATTCAGAAGATTTTCTGAATGCCGTTTTTCATATTAAAATATGCCCCGGGAATCCGGGGCATATTTGTTTGAAATTAGTCCTTGTACATTTCCACAAGCTTCAGCAGGTGCTCGTAGCGCTCCTTTGCTGCTGCCTCGTTCTTTGCGAACAGTTCGGTAGCACGCTCGGGGAACTCGCGAGTCAGACGGCTGTAGCGAGCTTCGTTCATCAGGAACTCCTGATAACCATCCTTCGGAGCCTTGCTGTCCAGCTGGAACTTGCCAGTCTCCTTGGAGGGATCGAAGCGGAACAGATTCCAGTAACCGCAGTCGACAGCCTTCTTCATCTCGGCCTGGCAGTTTGTCATACCACCCTTGATGGAGTGCATCTCACAGGGAGCGTAGCCGATGATCAGGGAAGGACCGTTGTAAGCTTCAGCCTCGCAGATGGCCTTGATGGTCTGTGCCTGGTTAGCGCCCATTGCGATCTGTGCAACGTAAACATAACCGTAGGACATTGCAATCTCTGCAAGGGACTTCTTCTTGGTTTCCTTACCGGAAGCTGCAAACTGTGCAACCTGGCCGATATTGGAAGCCTTGGAAGCCTGTCCACCGGTGTTGGAGTAGACTTCAGTATCGAATACAAAGATGTTGACATCCTTATTGGAAGCCAGAACATGGTCAACACCGCCGAAGCCAATGTCGTATGCCCAGCCGTCGCCACCGAAGATCCAAACGGACTTCTTGGAGAGGTATTCCTTCTTAGCGAGGATTTCCTTAACGGTGTCACAGCAGACCTTAGCTTCCAGACTTGCAATCAGAGCCTTGGTAGCTTCCTTGTTTGCTTCGCCGTCGTTGTAGGTGTCCAGCCAAGCCTGGCAGGCAGCCTTGCGATCCTCACAGCAGGTGTCATTCATAACGGTGCGAACTTTATTTGCCAGGGACTCGCGGATAACAGCCTGTGCGGTGTACATACCCAAGCCGTGCTCTGCATTGTCCTCAAACAGAGAGTTGGACCAAGCAGGACCATGACCCTCTGCATTGACACAGTAGGGAGAGGTAGCTGCGGGGCCGCCCCAGATGGAGGAACAACCGGTGGCGTTGGAGATGTACATACGGTCACCGAACAGCTGGGTTACGAGGCGAGCGTAGCTGGTTTCTGCACAGCCTGCGCAAGAGCCGGAGAACTCCAGCAAGGGCTTCTTGAACTGGCTGCCCTTGACGGTGTTGTCTTCCATATCGGTCTTCTGAGCGACCTTGGAGACCATGTAGTTGAATACATCCTGCTCAGGCAGCTCCTGCTCCTGAGGAACCATAGTGATTGCCTTGGTGGGGCAGACGCCAACACAGACGCCACAGCCCATACAATCCAGAGGAGAAACAGCCATGGTGTACTTGTAGACACCCTTGCCCTTGCCGGCCTTTACATCCACCAGACGAGCGTTTGCAGGTGCTGCAGCAGCTTCAGCCTCGGTCAGAGCGTAGGGACGGATAGTAGCGTGGGGGCAGACATATGCACAGTTGTTACACTGGATGCACTTGGTTTCATCCCAATGAGGAACGGTAACAGCAACACCGCGCTTTTCATATGCAGCAACACCCAAGGGGAACTGACCGTCTTCCATGCCATTAAAGGCGGAAACGGGCAGGCTGTAGCCGTCCATCTTGCCAACGGGGGTCAGAATGTTCTTGGCAACAGCAACAGTATCAGCGGGGCCTTCCAGATTCAGCTCGACTGCCTTTGCTTCGGCATTTGCCCATGCAGCAGGAACATCAATCTTAACATAAGCGGAAGCACCTGCATCGATTGCATTCCAGTTAGCATCAACGACATCGCGGCCCTTCTTCAGGTAGGAAGCTTCAGCAGCAGCCTTCATGTAGCCGATAGCTTCGTCGCTGGGCATAACATTTGCCAGAGAGAAGAAAGCGGACTGCAGAATGGTGTTGGTGCGCTTGCCCATACCAACCTTGATAGCCAGGTCGATAGCATTGATGGTGTACAGCTGAATGTTGTTTTCAGCAATGTAGCGCTTGGAAGCGGCATCCAGATGATGCTCCAACTCTTCCATATTCCACTGGCAGTTGATCAGGAATACGCCACCGGGCTTTACATCCTGAACGATCTTGAAGCCCTTGGTGATGTAGGAAGGATTGTGGCAAGCCACAAAGTCAGCCTTGTTGATGTAGTAAGGGGACTTGATGGGCTGATCACCAAAACGCAGGTGAGAAACAGTAACGCCACCGGTCTTCTTGGAGTCATACTGGAAGTAAGCCTGAACATACTTGCCGGTATGGTCACCGATGATCTTGATGGAGTTCTTGTTTGCGCCAACAGTACCGTCGCCGCCGAGACCCCAGAACTTGCATTCGATTGTGCTTTCAGCAGCGGTATTGGGGGAAGCGGTCTCTTCCAGAGACATATTAGTCACATCGTCAACAATGCCGATGGTGAACTCGTGCTTGGGAGCGTCCTTCTTCAGCTCGTTATATACTGCGAATACAGAAGCGGGATGTGTGTCCTTGGAACCCAGACCGTAACGGCCACCGATAACGGTAATGTTATTGCGGCCAGCCTTTGCCAAAGCCATAACAACATCCTGGTACAGAGGCTCGCCCTGAGAGCCGGGCTCCTTGGTACGATCCAGAACAGCGATTCTCTGAACAGTCTCAGGAATAACAGCCAGCAGGTGCTTGGAGCTCCAGGGGCGATACAGACGAACCTTAACCAGACCGACCTTCTCGCCGTGAGCGTTCAGGTAGTCAACAACTTCCTCTGCAACATCGCAGAAGGAACCCATAACAACGATGATGCGGTCAGCATCTTCAGCACCGTAGTAGTTGAACAACTGATAGTTGGTGCCCAGCTTCTCGTTGACCTTGCCCATGTACTTTTCAACAACTGCGGGCAGTTCGCTGTAGTACTTGTTGCAGGCTTCACGATGCTGGAAGAAAATGTCGTCGTTTTCGTGGCTGCCGCGCATAGCAGGACGCTCGGGATTCAAGGAGTGCTTACGGAAAGCATCAACTGCTTCCATGTTGGTCATTTCCTTCAGATCCTCGTAGTCCCAGATAGCAACCTTCTGGATCTCATGGGAAGTACGGAAACCGTCAAAGAAGTTGATGAAGGGAACACGGCCTTCAATAGCTGCCAGGTGAGCAACAGCGGCCAGGTCCATAACTTCCTGAACATTGGATTCGGCCAGCATAGCAAAACCGGTCTGACGGCAAGCGTAGACGTCGGAGTGGTCACCGAAGATGTTCAGAGACTGTGCAGAGACAGTACGAGCAGAAACGTGGAAAACGCTGGGCAGCAATTCGCCGGCAATTTTGTACATGTTGGGGATCATCAGCAAAAGGCCCTGGGATGCAGTGTAGGTGGTGGTCAGAGCACCGGCGGCCAGAGAGCCGTGAACGGTACCTGCAGCACCTGCTTCGGACTGCATTTCGACAACCTTAACGGTATCGCCAAAGATGTTCTTACGGCCTGCAGCGGACCACTGGTCGACATAGTCTGCCATGGGGCTGGAGGGCGTGATGGGATAAATGCCAGCAACTTCGGTAAAAGCATAGCTGACATGGGCGGCAGCGGTATTGCCGTCCATTGTTTTGAATTTTCTTGCCAAAACAAATACCTCCTAAAGTATTTAAAATTTCACCAATATATGATAGCACCTCTTGGCTCGTTTGTAAAGCGATTTTACATTTGTTTCGCCAAAAAATTACTTGAAAATTAAGGAATATGACAGAATACATTAACCGTTGTTTGATTCAGAAAAAAAGAATTGAGTTTTTCCTTGCAATGGGGTATTATGTAGAAAAGTAAGTATTGGGAGGAATGGATATGGTTTCCAGTGTGCGGACAATGTCTGTAGTCGGCGTAGAGGGTATGCTGATTACCGTAGAATGCACTGTCAGCAGTGGCTTGCCATTTTTTGATATTGTCGGTTTGCCGGATACCGCGGTGAAGGAAGCTCGGGAACGCGTGCGTGCAGCGATCAAGACAAGCGGTTTAAAATTTCCTGCCGGACGGATTGTGATCAATCTGGCACCTGCGGATATAAAAAAGACCGGAACGCACTTTGACCTTCCGATTTTAATTGCAATCCTGTCTGCAAGCGGTGTGATTAAGCGACCGCCGATCAAAAGCGCATTCCTTGGAGAGTTAAGCTTGGATGGACATATTTGCTCTGTTTCCGGCGTGCTGCCAATGTCTGTAGCGGCAAAGAAGTCCGGTATTGAATCAATCTATGTTCCTTCAGAAAATGCTCCGGAAGCGACCCTCGCAAGAGGCCCCGCAATTATGCCGGTGGACACTGTCGCACAGTTGATTTCTGCATTGAGCGGAGAGACTGTTTTGGAAGAAGAGCCGATTTGGGTCCCAACACCAAGCAATGAAGTAATTCCTGATTTTAAGGACGTATTGGGCCAGGAGAATGCAAAACGGGCGATGGAGATCGCGGCGGCCGGCAGCCATAATGTTCTGCTGATCGGTCCTCCAGGCTCCGGCAAAAGTATGCTCAGTAAGCGTTTGCCGTCAATATTGCCGAATATGACAGTCGGTGAGGCGTTGGAAGTTACCCAAATCTATTCTGTTATGGGCCAGCTTTCCTCAAAATCACCACTGATGACGCAAAGACCATTCAGAGCACCACACCATACGATTTCCAATGCCGGTCTGACCGGAGGCGGTGTACTCCCCAGACCCGGCGAGATCACCATGGCACATAACGGTGTTTTGTTTTTGGATGAATTGCCGGAATTTCATCGGGATACGCTGGACTTGATGCGTCAGCCTTTGGAGGATGGAAAGGTAACCATTTCCCGGGTTTCCGGCACAGTCACATATCCTTCGGAATTTATGCTTGTTTGTGCGATGAACCCCTGCAAATGCGGTTGGTACGGTGATTCGTCTGATCGCTGTACCTGTTCGGAGCAATCTGTTAAAAATTATCGCAGCAGAATTTCCGGTCCGCTACTGGACAGAATAGATATCATTCTGGAAGTGCCTGCTATGAATTATGAGGAGCTGCGCGACAGAAAGGAAGCCGAGCCTTCCGCAAGCATTAAAGAAAGGGTCAATCGCGCAAGAAAGCGTCAGGTTGCAAGATACGGTAAAAGCGGGATGTGCAATGCGCGTATGGGCCCTGATGAGTTGCGTGCTTTCTGCCGCTTAAATGATGAATCTGCCGCTATGATGCATAAGGCTTTTGAAGTATTTGGTTTAACCGCCAGAAGCTACGATCGAATTTTGAAGGTTGCAAGAACGATTGCCGATCTGGATGGAAGTGATCAGATTCAGACAAAGCATATTGCAGAAGCGATTCAGTACAGAACTGTTGAGATTTAAGGAGTTGGATAATTTGAAAGAGATTTTTTTGCTGAAACTTGGTGAAATTGTGCTCAAGGGCGCAAATAAACGCCAATTTGAAGATAAATTGCGTCAAAATGTCCGCCGCAGAATGAAGGTTTACGGCAATTTTGATGTTTATATTATGCAGTCAACAGTCTATGTAGAGCCCATGGACGATGAGGCAGATGTGGATGGCGCGTGGGAAGCTTGCCGTAATATTTTTGGATTGGTAAGTCTGTGCAGATGCCATGCTTGCGAAAAGGATTTGGACAGCATCTATAAGGCTGTGGAAGCGTATTTAGGCGATGATTTGGAGTGCGCTGAATCCTTTAAGGTGGAATCCAAACGCTCCGATAAGCGTTTCCCACTGACCTCAATCGGTATTTCCCAGGAAATCGGCGGCCGTCTGGCAGAGGCACATCCCAACTGTCGAGTAGATGTCCACAATCCGGAATATACGGTCTATGTTGAGGTACGGGATTTGGCCGCTTATGTACACGGCCCGGCTGTGCCCGGTGCCGGCGGCTTGCCCACCGGTGTTGGTGGAAGAGCAATGTGTCTGCTGTCCGGTGGCATTGATTCTCCCGTTGCTGCTTATATGATTGCAAAGCGTGGTGTGGAGATCGAAGCTGTTCATTTCTTCTCCTATCCGTATACATCACAGCTGGCGAAGGATAAGGTTATGGAGCTTGCAAGACTTGTTACAAAGTATTGTGGCAGAATGACCGTTAACATTGTTGGATTTACCCAGATTCAGGAGGCTATTCGGGACAATTGTCCGGAAGAATTCTTCACCTTGATTATGCGCCGTTTTATGATGGAAATTTCCCAGAGAATCGGCAAAGATGATGGTTGCCGTGCGCTGATCACCGGTGAAAATCTGGGTCAGGTTGCCAGTCAGACAATGGAAGCGATGGCTGTTACCGGGGCGGTGGTGGATATACCTATCTTTATGCCGCTGATTGGTATGGATAAAGAGGAGATCATCACCATTGCCAGAAAGATCGGTACTTTGGAAACGTCGATTCTTCCTTATGAGGATTGCTGTACAGTATTTACGCCCAAGCACCCCAAGACGAAGCCTACATTGGGACAACTGATCAATGCAGAGAAGAAATTGGATAGGGAAGCGCTGATCCAGCAGGCACTGGAAAATGTGGAAAAGGTTACGGTGAAATATGATGACCCGGCTTTCTTATGATGTAATTGCCGCGCTGAAAGGAAGAACGCTTGTAACAGCGGAAAGCTGTACTGGCGGTGGCATCGGCGCAGCGTTAACAGCTGTACCCGGCAGCTCTGCAGTATTCAAGGGCGGAATCATTTCCTATACCAACGAAGTAAAGATTTCTCAACTGAATGTGGATAGGGAAGTGCTCAACACCTGCGGCGCGGTTTCTGACGAGGTTGCAAAGCAGATGGCGACCGGCGTGCGTAAAAACCTGGCAGCTGACTATGCGGTATCGGTTACCGGCCTTGCCGGACCGGATGGAGATGAATTTGGAAACCCGGTTGGCACTGTGTTTATCGGCTTTGCGGATGAGAATGGTGCAGATGTGCGGAAATTTCAGTTTCCCGGAAATCGCGAAGATGTTCGCAACCAGGCCATTTGCGCAGCATTGGCTTTTGTTCTGGAAAAGATATGAAAAAACCCGGAGAGTTCTCCGGGTTTTCTTATTGGGTCATAAGCGTTAGAAATTGTTCATTT
>JAGBVD010000069.1 GCA_017630495.1 Oscillospiraceae bacterium | reverse complement strand
CGCAGTGCGTTGACCCGTGAGCTTGCAAAAATGAAGGATGACGGAATGATCGACTATGACAAGAATTGCTTCCGGATCCTGTAACAACAGCCTCGCTGCTTATTGCAGCGGGGTTTTTCATTCGAAACAGTATTCACTGCGCCGCACATCCACATGGAAGACTTTTTTCAGTATGCCACTGTTCAGAATTTCCTCCGGAGTGCCGGTGTGAATTTCCTTACCGGCATCAATGACAATGATGCGGTCACTGTATTTCAGTGCCTGCTCCAGGTCATGAAGCACCATGATAACGGTCTTGCCTTGGGCTTTCAGCTTTTGCAGTAGCTTCATGAGAGAAAGTTGATATTCGATGTCCAGATAGGTGGTCGGTTCGTCCAGCAAAAGAATATCTGTATCCTGAGCAAGCTGCATAGCCAGGTATACTCTTTGCCGTTCGCCACCGGAAAGTTCACGGAGGGAGTCATGGACAAAACACTGCGCCCTCATATCGCCCAACGCTCTGTAAATAATGTTAATATCTTCCCGCTGTAATTTCTTGGGATAACTCAAATGAGGGAATCTGGCATGGGCCATCAGCCGTTCCACTGTGATGTTAGGGGTGCTTGTACTTTGGGAAAGGTAGGATACCTTCTGCGCCCGTTGGTTGGCAGGGTACTGGGAAAGTGCTTTGCCATCCAGCAGGACAGAGCCGACTTTGGGCTTCAGCAGACCGGAGCAGCTTTTGAGCAATGTGCTTTTGCCACTGCCGTTTTTGCCGATGATGGTATAGATCATTCCCGGCTCGAAGGAAAGATTGACATCCCGGATCACATAGCGTCCATCATAGCCAACGGATAGATTTTTCAGTTCCAGCATAATTTATCCAACCTTTCTTTTTAAGAGCATCCGAATGAAAATAGGCGCTCCAATCATAGAAATAACGATACCAACGCTGAGTTCAAAGGGGGCAAAGGCTGTTCTCGCTACGGTATCACACACCAATAGCAAAAGGCATCCCCAGAGGACAGACAGCGGAAATAACTTCTTGATCTCGTCCCCAACTACCAACCGTGCGCCGTGAGGAACAATGAGGCCGAGAAAACCGATGAGTCCTGCAAAACTGACGGCAGCTCCCGCCATACCGGCAGCACAGACGAGAAATAACAGACGGTATTTTTTAACGGGAACACCCAGGGAAAATGCAGTTTCATCTCCAAGGGAAAGCAGTTCCAAGGTATTCGCTCTGCATTGGACAATCAGAAACAGGATGGCGATCAGAATCGATGCGGGATAGAGCACCGATGTCTGAACAGTAGAAAGACCACCAACCCGGAAAGCGGCATAGCTCATATGCGCATCCGGAAAGAATGTACACAAGGCTTCCGATGCTGCATTCAGCAGACAGTTCAGTACCACACCGGAAAGCAAAATGGTCATTTTAGAAGTACCTGCCTGTCGGGACAGCAGATAAATCAGCATAACGGAAAACAATGCACCAACGAATGCTGCCAAAGGCTGCAACTGGGGAACCAGAGGGAAAACAAGGGCTGCAATCAGCGTCATAAATCCCGCACCGGAGTTAACACCAATGATATTGGGACCGGCCAGATAATTACCCAGAAGTGTCTGGATAATGACACCGGCACCGGCAAATCCGGCGCCTGCAAATACGGCAGCCATTACTCGGGGCAAACGAATATAACGGAGGATATCCGGCATCTGAAAAACTTCAGCCGGAGTGTACATCACGACACCCACACATGCAGATACCCCAATTGCCAGAATCAGCACCAATACGCTGCTGAAAAAGATTGCATAGTTACTGCGCAAGAAGCTCTGCCAGAATTTCATAGCTTTCACCCCATCGTGCATTGGGCTTTTGGTGGAACAGTTCCTTGTCCAACCAGATGACCCTGTTGTTTTGTACCGCCTGCAACGTATCCCATATGGGATTGGATGTCAGAGAGGCTTCCAACTGGGCCTGCCCTTCTTCCAGATCACCCATACAGGAAAGGAATATGTAATCGGGATCTGCCTGCACGATCGCTTCAAGACTCAGGTCAGACAGAAGGCTGTCTTCACTGTCTGCGATGTTAACGCAGCCGAACTCCTCCAGCATACCACCAACCATAAATGTGCTGTCCAATGCCTTGACTCTGGAAGAGGAGGTACGAAGGATCAGTACCGTGGGAGCATCTTCCCGCTTACCACTTTCAATGGCGGCATCGATCCGGGGCTGCAGACTGGAAGCATTGGCTTCATACAAGTCGCTCCGTCCGGTGATGTCAGTAAATATCTTCATCAGTTCCAGATAATCAGCAAAATTCTCTACGTTGAAATAAGCGTATGCAATGCCGGTTTTCTCCAGTGTTTCTGCCATGGCCACATGGTTGGGAAGACTCTCCATCAGGACCACAAAGTCCAGGTTTGCTGCCAGCAGTGCCTCCACAGATGGTTCTCTCAGGGAGCCAAGATCGATATAACCTTCTGGCAGCTTCAACTGCTGTTCGGTTACGGCATCTCTTGTTACAGCAGCAACCTCACCGCCAGAGAGCATCCAGCACTCTGCCAGGCTGCCGGAACAGAAACCTACTCGCTGGGGATCTGCCACGGTTACAGTTCGGCCTGTGGAATCTGTGAAAGTGATTCCCTCATGGAATGTTGGAGCCACAGCTTCACCACATCCGGATAAAAGAACGCAAACAACCAAAAGTATTAACCATAATCGTTTCATATCATTACCTCGTTTCTGTTTGGTAAATTCATCATAATATGGAAAAATCCCGTTTGGTGTGATAGTTGCAACACCAAACGGGATTCCTGTTTTTTATAATCGATACAGAACAAGCGAAACAAACCAATAACAAACAGGAGGAAATCATTATGGGATTCCATGTTAATGAAACGCAGTTCAACACATGGCTCACCGAACAATGCAAACACTATGACATTTACGCGCCCAAGCGTTATGCAGGGGGCAACACCTTTTCGGATGTGGATTGCATCCGCTATGGAAAGGTTGGCAGCATTCAGGAAATTGTCTTTGACCAGAAGTCTGAATACTCCTTCAAGGAAGTTCTGACTCCCATTTCCCAGACACTGTTCTTCTTCACGGAGGATCAGTGCAAGGAAGCAGATCCCCCGAAAAAGGGTGCCATTATCTTCCTGCGCAGCTGCGATCTTCACGCACTGAAGCGGCTGGATGATATGTACCTGGGCAACGGCCCTGCGGATTACTACTATCAGCGCATCCGGGATCGTCTCAAACTCGTGCTGATCGGCTGCAAGCATTCCTTTGAAAGCTGCTTCTGTGTCAGCATGGGAACCAATCTTTCCGAAAACTATGATATGAGCATCAATGCCGGTGAGGGTATTTATGAACTGAACTGCAAGGATGCCGGTTGGAATCAGTTCTTCCTGGATCTAGGAGCATCCCGAAATTTTGTTGTTCCGGATCAGGTTCACGAGAATTCCACTGTCGTGAAAATTCCAGAAAATCTCACTGCCGATGTGGCTCGGGCCTCTATCTGGGAGCAGTACAATAAGCGCTGTATTAACT
>JAGBVD010000068.1 GCA_017630495.1 Oscillospiraceae bacterium | reverse complement strand
CCGGCAGAGTTCTGAACCGGCACAAAAGAGCCTGTTTCCTCACCACGCAACCGGGGCATATATTTATACTCCAACGACTGGTCAGTAAAAGCGTTGACTTGCGGCTGCAATACAGCCGCGCCCATCATGTTACTTTGTCCGGCAAAGACAAATAGATCAGTTTCATTCTGTGTGGAAGCTGACTGTGTTATCGTCATATTTTTATTATGGTTTGTGGGTAGCTTGATCTGAGAAAGTTGCGCAGCAATAACAGATGCAGGGAGCATTGTAAGCACCATACAAAGAACCAACAGAAAACTAAACAGTCTTTTCATAGTTTCTCTCATAAAATCGACCTCCGGTGTTTCTAATCTTGCCAAAGAAAAAATCACATTTTCTATAATTTAACATATCATATTTATCCAGTTTGTGCAAGCACAATCGTTTTCTCATGAATGTTAATAGGTAAAGCAGGCAATAATCATTATAGTCCCCTTCCTGACTATAGTCAAGTTAAATAATACGCCCTAAGATAGATGCAGTCTAAATTAGGGGGATATACTATGATTTCCTACGCACCCTTTTGGGTAACGCTCAAATCATCCAAAGAGTCAACCTATACGCTGATTAAAGACCATCACATTTCCAGTTCAACCATAGATAAATTGCGCAAAAACCGCCCCCTGAACACCACAACCATCAACGATCTTTGCCGGATTCTGAATTGTCAGGTAGCGCAGATCATGGAGTATATTCCCAGTAGTGAGGATCAATTGTTGTGAAACAGAGCGAACCGAGAAGTGAAGTGACCCCAAAAAGTTAGACAAATATTTATAACTCAAATTGTTTAAGCTACCGAAAGGGCTTGCTGTCTGTGTAATGCAGGCGGTAAGCCCTTTAATTTTGCTTTGATTCGTCTTTTATTGTAATAATCTAGATATTCAACGAGTTCTTGCTTGAAATGATCCATTGATTCAAACTCTTGCAAATATAGCAATTCGCTTTTCAATAAGCCAAAGAAATTCTCCATTACAGCATTGTCCAGACAGTTACCTTTGTTACTCATGCTTTGCCGTATTCCCTTTGCCCGCAGCATTCGCTGGTAATGCTTGTGTTGATACTGCCAGCCCTGATCGGAGTGAAGCAAAAGGTTGGTGTTGTCTGGTATCGCAGCAAATGCTTTTTCAAGCATTGTTGTAACCATCGACAGAACCGGCCTTTCAGATATTTCATAGCTAACAATATCCCTGCTGTGTAAATCCAATATCGGTGACAGATATAGCTTCTCTCCAAACAGATGAAATTCAGTAACATCAGTGACCCACTTTTGGTTGGGTCTTGCAGCATAGAATTCTCTTCCAAGGAGATTAGGCGCAACTTTCCCAACCTCGCCCTTGTAAGAACGGTACTTCTTCATTCTGACACGGCAAGCAATGCCCATTTCCTTCATTAAGCGCTGCACTGTTTTGTGATTTAGTGGGATATTTCGCTTACGGAGCTCAATCGTAATGCGGCGATACCCATATCTACCTTTGTTTTCGTGATAAATTGCTGTTATTTCTTCTTTAGCAGACTTGTGCTTATCCGGCTTTGTTTGTTGTTTAAGATGGTAGTAGAATGTAGCGCGAGGGAGCCCAGCAATCTCCAATAGCATAGCCAGAGGATATTCTTGCCTTAGTTCCTGGATCGCTGTTACTTTTTCTTGTTGCGTTGCTCCCTTTCCGAAACTAAGGCTTGCAATTTTTTTAGGTATGCAAGCTCCGCCTTTAGTCGCTGGTTCTCCGCCAACAGATCTTCTTCTACCTCCTTCGGTAGCTTGCGAGGGCGACCCGTACTGCCGCGGCCACGGCGCTCTATATACAGACCTTCTGGACCCTCTGTAAGATAGATTCTTTCCCATGCGAGGATTCTGCTATTTGCGACACCAAACTTAGATTCCGCCTCACGGTAGCTAAGTTTCTCCCCTCGCAAACTTTCGACAACCATCTGTTTAAATTCTCCTGTATATCGTTTGTTAGGTACTCCTTTAGGCATAGAAAAACACCCCATTTCTTAGTACAAGTATTATATCATACTTGTCCAACAAATGGGGTGCAGTTCACTTTGGATGCTCCGGTTCCTTATACCTGGTATTTGGGTTCGCAGGTCAGGTTGACGCCCAGACGCTTGAAAATGTTTTCATCCACAGCCGAAAGGATCACCGTAGAGTGAACATCACAACCCCGCAGCTTGGGCAGCTGCTGCATGGCCATCTGTGCCCTGGGTTTGGTGGCGGCGCAGAGGGACAGGGCGATGAGGGTTTCATCGGTGTGGAGTCTGGGATTGCGGTTGCACAGATGATCCACCTTCAGATGGGTGATGGGGTCGAGAACCACCGGCGAAATCAAATGCAGTTCATCCGGCAGGCCTGCCAAATGCTTCAGCGCATTCATCAGCAGTGCGGAGGATGCGCCCAGCAGATCCGAGGTTTTCGCAGTGACGATGGTACCATCCGGCAGTT
>JAGBVD010000067.1 GCA_017630495.1 Oscillospiraceae bacterium | reverse complement strand
CTTGGAGCCAACCTCGATCTCGTCGATCTCCGGTCCGATGACCTCGATCTTGTGGTCCTCCACTTCCTGCATGGACTTGGTCTGCACCAGCTCGAAGCAGTCTACACGGAAGCCGTCCACTTCCACCTGCATATCGCCCTTACGGATGATCTCGCCTTCAAAGGCGGTGGCGTAGGAAACGGGAATGTCGATCTTGGTGATCTTCAGCTTGATGTCGCGAGCTTCCAGAGAGGTGGCATTCCACTTGGCGGTGTCCAGCTGCTGGATCAGGCTCTTGGGAACGCGGAACATATTCTCGGTCTCGTTGGAAACAACGGGGAAGCCCAGGCAGATAGCGCCGGCACCGTAGGAAACGATCTCGTCAGAGAGGGGCTTGTAGGCATTGACGAAAGCGCGGATGCGGTCCATGGTGTAGGCGTACAGTGCCTTGGTGTCGCCGGGGGTGATAGCGCCGAAGATCAGCGCAGCACGCAGGGCGACGGAAACAACGTGGATGACGCTTTGCATCTCGTAGCCCAGAGGCACGACGCGAACGCCTTCGCCCAGGTTCATACCGGCTTCATAGCAATGCTTGATGGCATCGCCGGTGAGGGTGACCAGCAGGCCCTGAGCCTGGTAGGACTTGGCCAGCTCTACGGTCTCGGCTGCATTCTCTGCGCCGCCGATGATAACGGCCACACCGGGGATGTCCTGGGTAACCAGGGGCAGGCCCAGATTACGCACGAAGGCATCGGAAAGGAAGCCCATTTCCGGCTCGGCATAAGGCTCTGCGCCGCCGATGTACTTCAAAACTTCCAAAAACTCTGCGCACAGGGCGGAAGCGACACCACTGTCAAAAGCGTCCTGCAGACGGGGGTTTCTGGTCATCATGGGCTTAATGTCGGCCTCCATAGCAGCCTTCAGTTCGCCCAGGTTGTTGATTTTCTTACCTGTGATGCTGTAGTAGCAGGGCAGGTTGTAAGCAGTGTTGGGGAATGCGACAGCTTCGCTTTCACCATACTGCGCAATGGCGGCATCAATTGCGGCGACTGTGCGCTCGTAATTGTAGTCATTACCGCCGAAAACTCTGTCAAAAAGTGTCAAAGCTATATCCTCCTAACTTATTCTTGGTCTAAAATCTCTTTGATTTTTCGAATTTCCTCGATGGCTGTTTGGCTGAAATCGTAAGGCGATTTTCCCTGACGGTCTGCATCGATGATCTCCGGATTATAGTGGATGAAGCCCAGCAGATCTTCTGCAGGAATGGCGCTTCGGATAAATTCCTCGTCGCTGTCGTCCCGGATCTTGTTGGCCACTACCCGGACCTGCTTGACACCCAGATCAGATGCCAGCCGTTTTACATTCCGGTAGGTCTGCACGCTTCGCGCGCCCGGCTCGATGACCACGATAAACTGGTCCATATTGGCCGCTGTGCCACGGCCCAGATGCTCCAAACCTGCCTCCATATCCATAATGACCACATCGTCTTTACGGTAGGTCATGGCAGACAGAATGGATTTGAGCATCACATGCTCGGGACAGACACAGCCGCTGCCGCCCACATCCACCGTGCCCATCACCAAAAGCTTTACACCGTTGATCTCCTTGCTGAAGGTGTCCGGAATGTCGGAGACCTGGGGATTCAACTTGAAAAACTTGTTGGCGGCGTTGGCGCCGGTGCGCTCCTCAACCAAGGTGCGCATTTTGGAAATGGGGACGATCTGGTCAACCTCCTCCTGGGAAAGACCCAGGGCAAGGCCCAGATTGGCATCCGGGTCTACAT
>JAGBVD010000066.1 GCA_017630495.1 Oscillospiraceae bacterium | reverse complement strand
AGGCGGCCCGATGTACTACATTAAAAACGGCCTGGGCAGAAAATGGATGTGGCTGGCGTATCTGTATGCCTTCTTTGGGGTGTGCGCTGTGTTTGGTACCGGCAATGCCACCCAGGTCAATACCATCACCGCCGCTGTCAACACCGCTCTTACCAATTTCCATGTGATTGGTGCAGAATCCATTGTTATCAGCAACTGGGTTATTGGCATCGTGATCTGTGTTCTTGTGGCGCTGATCCTCATCGGCGGCTTGAAGCGCATCGGCGGTGTTTCGGAAAAGCTGGTGCCGGTGATGTCAGTGATTTACATTTTACTGGGTCTTGGCCTGATCGCACTGCGGATCGACCGGGTCCCGGCTGTGTTTGCCGCCATTTTCCGGGGCGCATTTAACCCGGCGGCCCTGACCGGCGGTGTGGTGGGAAGCTTGTTTGTCAGTGTGCAAAAGGGCGTTTCCAGAGGTATCTTCTCCAACGAAGCCGGCCTGGGTACAGGCTCTATTGCCCACGCCTGCGCCGACACCGACGATCCTGCCAAGCAGGGCCTTTACGGCATTTTCGAGGTGTTTATGGACACCATTGTGATCTGCACAATGACCGCGCTGATCGTGTTGCTCAGCGGTATTGACATTCCCTATGGCCAGGCCGCCGGTGCAGAGCTGACCATTGGCGGCTTTACGGCGGTGTATGGTAACTGGATCTCTGTCTTTACTGCGGTGGCTATGTGCTGTTTTGCCTTCTCCACCATTGTGGGCTGGGGTTTATACGGCGCTCGCTGCGCAGAGTTTTTGCTGGGAAGCAAAATCTTGCTGCCCTTCAACATTGCTTACTGTCTGGTCTCCATTGTGGGCGCTACCACGGATTTGGGACTGATTTGGGGCATCAGTGACACCTTCAACGGCTTTATGACCGTACCCAACCTGATCGGCATTTTCCTACTGACACCGGTGGTGCTGCGGCTTGCGAAAGACCATTTCCGCAAAAATGACCTTCGTAAATAAAAAAACACATAGAGGTTTCCGTTGTAATCAGAAAATGCCTATGATATAATAAAGCATATCGCAGGAGGGATACAAAATGAAAGAGAAAAAAGAGTTTTGGCAGGCGGTGAAATTCACCCTGTTTTCCATTTCTGCCGGCATTATCCAGGTAGGCTCTTTTGCGCTGATGAAGATTTTCATCGAAAGCTATTGGGTTCCCTATCTGACCTCGTTGGTGCTGTCTATCCTCTGGAACTTTACCCTGAACCGGAGATATACCTTCAAATCTGCCGCCAATGTGCCGGTGGCCATGGCAAAGGTGTTCGGCTTTTACCTGGTGTTTACCCCGGTGTCTACTTACCTGGGCCATCTGGCAGAGGGTGCAGGGGCTAACGATTTCGTCATTTTGGTCATCACAATGCTTTCCAATTTTGTACTGGAATTTCTGCTGTGCAAATTTGTGGTATACCGCGGCCAGGAAGACACACTGTAACGGAAGGAAGCTTGGATATGGAGATGGAACAAAAACGTTTACGCGCCGGGGAAACCTTTCGCACCATTTGCCGGATGCTGGATCAGGACAAATGGTCCTATCAAAAGGACGAAGAGAAGCTTATAATCCAATGCGGCGCGCAGGGCGAAAGTATGCCCATAGACCTGGTGTTCAGGGTGGACGCAGAAAGAATGGCCGCAAAGCTGGTGTCCTATATGTCTTACACCGTGCCGGAGGACAAACGGCTGGACATTGCCCTTGCAATTACGACCATTAACAATCAGCTGGTTTCCGGCTCTTTTGATTTTGACATAGCCGATGGCACACTTTATTTCCGTATGACAAACAGTTTTATGGGTTGCGTTCTTGGAACTGAGGCCATAAAAGCGATGCTTTATACCGTCTGCGCAACCATTGACCAGCATAACGATAAGCTTTTCTTACTGTCCAACGATGTGATCACTTTGGAACAGTTTCTTGAAAAGCTGAATAAAGAAGGATAATCAGGAGGCGCAAACTATGGAAGAAAAGCAATTGGCTGCAGCCGAAAATGTTTATAAGACCGTTTGCGCAATGCTGGACAGCCAGGGCTGGCGCTATGAAAAGCATCCTGAGAAAAAGGTTGTTTGGCTTAAATTAAAGCTCAAGAACGGGCTTTCCTCGATTATGATCGTTGTGGAAGCACGCACACAAACCATTACTTTCTATGCCCCTGTGGATTTTCCGGTCAAAGAAGAAAAGTGTATGGATATGGTCCTGGCTACCGTAATGGCAAACGACGGTATGGTATTTGGCAGCTTTGATTATGATATGGCCGGAGATGAGATCAGATTTCGCCTGACCCAAAGCTTCCGGGAAAGCCAGGTGGAGAAAGAATTGATCGAGCATATGCTTTTGATTACCGCCAGCATGGTGGAAAAATACGTTCCCAGATTCCTGGCCCTCAACACGGGCATTATCGATATCGAAGATTTCATGGCCAAGGAATAATCAAGCGACCGGCAAAGAAAGAGAGGAAAGAGTATGCAGATTATGCTGTTGTTAGGCTTTTTGGTGTTTTTGGTTACCGGTGTGATATTTAGTTTTGTTTTGTACCATCAGGACAAAGGAAACAAGAAAAACGCCAACTTCCTGACCAGTGAGAGATTACTGGTGTTTATTATCGAGATCGTGATCGCGGTGATCGGCTTTGGTCTGACCTTATCCATTACCAACGCCAACGAACGGGAAATTGAAAAAGACAAGGCGATCCAGATGCTGGAGCAGACCATTGAATACACGGATAAGCAGATTTCCATGGAATCTTCCTATTTGAAGATGCATAACAAGGGTGAGCTGTCAGATGGAAGCTTGATCCTCAGCAGCGTCATCAATATGAATTATTACAATAACATTCTGTCCAACGAAGTGATCCTGCAAAATGCGGATATGGTTACATACGGCGAAATTATGAAGTTCCTGGTCTGGATAGAGAACGCTGCCGAACGGGCTGAGGAGATCTACGAAGAGGAAAAGGCGGCCCAGAGTGAAAATGCGGATAAGACAGAGCGTGAATCCTCCACCTCAAGGGTATATAAGCAGATGTACGACCGGTGGATCCATTTAAAAAAGACCCGGGATATGCTTTCCATATGCTGTGATGAGCTGTCCGGCAAAATGAGCAGAGAAGAAGCCAGCAAACTGCGCAAGCAAGTGAAAAACGCAGAGAAAAGCGGTTACGAGTGTATCACCACAAAAGAGAAAGTGTCCACAGAGTAAAAGGCCGGGAGCAAAGCTCCCGGCCTTTTCTTACTTTTCGTTTTTGTAGATTTCCTTGAAGTATTTGTAGGTGTCTACCTTCAGCTCGCCGCAGGCAGCTTCGTCGCAGGCGATGATGCCATCGGGGTGCAGCTGCAAGGCACTGATGGTCCAGGCGTGATCCACGCCGCCTTCCACGCAGTGGCGCAGGGCCCGGGCCTTGTTGTGGCCGCTGATAACCAAAAGCACCTGCTTGGAATCGCAAACCGTGCCAACGCCAACAGACAGGGCGGTCTTGGGGACCTTGTTGGGGTCATTATCAAAGAAACGGGAGTTGACGATCAAGGTGTCCTCGGTCAGCGCCCGGACACCGGTACGGGAGGTCAGGCTGGTGAAGGGCTCATTGAAGGCAATGTGACCGTCTACACCACTGCCGCCCAGGAACAGATCGATGCCGCCGTAGGAGGCGATCTTCTCTTCGTAACGGGCGCACTCGGCTTCCAGATCCTGGGCCATACCGTCCAGAATGTTGATGTTCTCGGCAGGAATGTCGATGTGGTTAAAGAAGTTGTCGTGCATAAAGTACCAGTAGCTCTGGTCGTGCTCTCTGGGCAGACCTACGTACTCGTCCATGTTGAAGGTGACTACATTTTTAAAGGTAACCTTACCGGCCTTGTTCATCTCGATGAGATTCCGGTAAACACCCAGAGGAGAAGAACCGGTGGGCAGGCCCAGAACAAAGGGACGGTCTTCTTTGTGATTGTTAATCGCATCGGCAATGTGCTGGGCAGCCCAGGCGCACATACCTTCGTAATCATTCTTGATAATCAGTTTCATAAAAGCTTCACGCTCCCAGTAAGAATCCGTGGAGAGAATTCTCTCCACGGATTATTTTTACACCCATTTTTTCGATTTGTCAACCAAAAAATCAATGGCGGCCTTTCCATTATTCGGGAAGGGAAATCTCTGCACAAACCGGATAATGATCGGAAATATAAACCGGGCCGTCGGTGTCGGTCCACTTCTCCACATTTTCGCACCGGATATCCGGGTGGGCGAAAATATAGTCAATTTCCAGCGGCTGGGCCAGGCCGTAGCCGTGGAAGGTGTTGCCGATGCCTTCCGTCAAACAGCGCAGCTTGGGCGCGTTTTTGAAAAGCTGGATTTCCGGGGCCTCGGGGGTGGCATTGAGATCTCCCAAAACAATGGCGGGGATGTCCGGCAGGAAGGTTTCCTTTTCCAGCTTGCTTAAAATCTGCTGTGCGCCCAGAACTCTTGCCAGAGAGCTGATATGATCCAGATGCACATTGATTACACGGAAGCATTTACAAGAAGAAAGCTCCTGCAAGATCACCTCAGTGCAGACCCGGGGGCATTTACTCTGCTCTTCATACCGGGAGGCAGGAATCTCCGGGGTGGGGGAGAGCCAGAAGTTTTCCAGCCGGAACAGGTCCAGCTTGTCGTGGCGGTAGGCGATATAAAGTCCTTCGCCCACAAGATTTTGCTCCCGGGGGCAGCCTACCACATAATATTCCGGCAAGCTTTCCTTCAGCCAGGCGGCCATATGGGTCAGCACTTCCTGAAAACAGATCACCTCCGGCATTTCCCGGCGGATCGTTCGCAGAATGATGTCCTTGCGAGATTCAAAGTTGTTTTCTCCGTCCTTACCGCAGTCGTAGCGGATATTAAAGGTAACGATTTTCAAAAAACCACTCCTTTTTTACAGGGAAAGAATCTCCCAAATGGCATCCAGCACAGCGCTGTACTCACTGCAATCGGCTTCCATAGCCGCCAGCTTTTCGGCGGCAGTGCCTTCACCCTTGAGAAGCTTCATCCAGCTTTCCTTAACGGCGATGGTGGTCTGGGCAGCTTGCAGAATTTCAGAGCAAAGCTGCAGGGTATCTTCGTTTTCATTAACCAGCTTCTGACCGGAAACAGTCAGTTCAATGGCCTGGCTGACCGGCGCCATCACGGTGATGTGGGTGCTGTGGGTCTTGGCATCGTAGCAGCTGTTGCAGACAATCTCCTGGCCATCGATTGTGGCGGTAACGGTGATATCCTTGTGCCAGCCGCGAAGTACGATCTCCCAGCTGCGCTTGCCGGGGATCAGGGAAGCATCGCCCTGGGCCGGGTCGATGGTCAAAACGGCGGTTTTGCCCCAATCCAAACGGATACCGGTGGTGGCAAATGCGCCCTGTTCGTAGCTGTAGCCTTCGCCGGCATCCTCATACAAGGTGAAGGTGTTGCTTGCACCGGGGAACACCAAAAGCTTTAACTGCTCGGCGTTCAGCAGACGGTTGTCCTGGGCCGGGTACTTGGCCAGAGGCACGATGCCGCCGGCTTTCGCAAAGACGGGAATCCGGTCTAAAGCACGATATACCGGGAAGATATCCTTCTTGCCGGTGTAGCGGACACCGGTGGTCATATCAAACCAATCGCCCTCCGGCAGCCATACCTTGGCCTTGGCCAGGCGGCTGATGCTGCAAAGCTGCTCGGTAATGGGGGCGGCGATCAATTCGCTGCCAAACCAGTACTGGTTTGGAACATTGTAGGCATTTTCCGTCTGGGGATGGGAGTAATACATCGGCTGCACCAAAGGCTGGCCTTCGGTGTGGTTGCGATAGTTCATAGTATACAGATAGGGGAAGAAGCTGTGGCGCAGCCGCAGACAGTTCTTCATGATCCGCTCTGCCTCCGGGTTATAGCACCAGGGCTCTTTTCTCTGGAAATCGGAGTTGGTGCTGTGCAGCCGCAAAATGGGGGAGAACACACCCAATTGCAGCCAGCGTACCTGCATTTCATCGTCCCGGTAGCCTTTCATATGACCGCCGATGTCATGGCTCCACCAGGAATAGCCGATGTTGGAGGAGGTGGCGGTAAATTCCGGCTGGAACTGGAGCGATGCCCAGGTGACGATGGTGTCGCCGGAGAAGCCTACCGGATACCGGTGGCTGCCGGGGCCTGCGTAACGGGAGAAGAACATAGGCCGCTTGCCGCTGCGGGAGATGTCCTGAATATGTAAGTGATTCAGCAGCCACAACGGGTCCATCCGCTCCCGGGGGTCTTTGTACTCGCCCGGCTGATTGGCCTCGTGAATCCAGTGATAATCCGTACCCTGCTGCCAGTCCATCCACCAGAAGTCCACACCGGCCTCCTCGTAAGGATGGTGCAAAATGTCAAAGTACTTGCCCATAAACTCCGGGGAAAGGATGTCCAGTTTTACCTGCTCGCCGCTCTTGGGGTCAATGCCGCAGGCCTCGGCCATTTGGGGATACATATCCTCGTGGCGGCAGACACCGTCGGCCGGATGCAGATTCAGCGCAGTGTGCAGGTTGCGGCGCTTGAGATATTTTAAGAATGCCTTGTAGTCCGGGAACAAGTCCTTATTCCAGGAGTAGCCGGTCCAGCCCCAGCCCAGATGATAGGCAGGGGGATAGTCATACTTGAGTTCCTCGGGGATTTTCACAATATGCCAGTCCATATCCACAACGGAAACGGAGAAGGGAATATCCTCCTGATGAAAACGGTCGATCAGGTCACAGTACTCCTGCTGGGTGTATTGATGGTAGCGGCTCCACCAGTTACCCAAAGCATAGGCCGGGAGCATAGGGGGCGCGCCGGTAAGCTTGTAAAGGGCCTGCACCGCGCCGATGTAGTCGAAACCGTAGCCGAAGAAATAAAGGTCTTTGGTGTTTTCTGCGCGAACACCCACCCAGCCGTCACTTTCCAAAAGCAAGGTGTTGCTGTCATCCAAAACGGCTGCGCCGCTTCTGGAGCACACACCGTTTTCCACCGCACAGCGGCCGTCCACGGTGTCCAGTGTCTTGGTGGTGCCGCCCAGGTTATCCAAAACATCACCGAAATGCCACAAGGTATTGGGGGCGTCTTTTAGCTGAATTTGCAGGCTTTCCGGGGAAAAAGGCGCATTTTCCTGATAGGTAAGTACCAGTTTTTCCGTTTCCAGGGTCAGCTTGCCGCCTTGCTTTTTGACGGAAAACTTACTTTCCGGGAAATCCCGGAAGAACACGGACTGGCTGGCCCGGTCTTCAAATTGGCCGGTTGTATCGTACTCCAGACGAATCAGCCGGTCTGTCAGAACGGTGAAACGGTAGCTTTTTCCTGCACATAAATTGTCGGCAACAGCCGCCGGACGCATCGGGCAGGCAAAACGGTTCGCTTTACACATATTTTGCATATCCTCCGTAGATGGTTTCTATAATTTGATTGTACCACACATCCGCAATTCGTCAATTGGAAAGCAGACAATTTTGAGATTATTTATTGATTTTTTAGGACAGCTGCTGTATAATGAACGAAACTGTGTGAAGGGAGTTTTTGCTGTGAAGATTTTAGTCACCGGCGGTATGGGCTACATTGGCAGCCATACCTGCGTGGAGCTTTTGCAAATGGGCGCAGAGGTAGTCATTGCGGACAACCTCTCCAATTCCAAAATGGAGGTACTGAACCGGATCGAGACCATTACAGGTCTGCCGGCTGCGTTTTATAAGCTGGATGTGTGCGACGAGGAAGCTTTGGATAAGGTGTTCCAGGAGCATCAGATCGATTGCGTTATCCACTTCGCCGGTATGAAGGCGGTAGGTGAGTCCGTTACCATCCCGGAAAAGTACTATTCCAACAACTTAAATTCCACCCTGACCTTAAGCCGGGTGATGGCAAAGCACAATGTTAAGAAGATCATTTTCTCCTCTTCAGCCACGGTGTATTCCGGTGACAATGAGATGCCTTTGAAGGAGACCTCCAAGACCGGCAACTGCACCAACCCCTACGGCTGGACCAAGTATATGGGCGAGCAGATCCTGCGGGACATCGCCAAGGCAGACCCGGAATGGTCCGTGGTACTGCTGCGCTACTTTAACCCGGTGGGCGCCCACCCCTGCGGCTTTATCGGAGAAGACCCCAAGGGTATCCCCAACAATCTGATGCCTTTTATCTCCCAGACCGCGGTAGGCCGCAGAGATCACTTAAATGTGTTCGGCAACGATTATGACACCCCTGATGGCACCGGTGTCCGGGACTACATCCATGTGGTGGACCTGGCAAAGGGCCATGTGGCGGCCATCCAATGGACCATGGAAAATGCCGGCACCGAGGTGTTCAATCTGGGCACCGGCACCGGCTACAGCGTGCTGGATATGGTCAAGGCTTTTGAAAAGGCCAGCGGTGTCCCCGTTCCCTATGAGATCACCGACCGCCGTCCCGGCGATCTGGCTATCTGCTACGCAGACCCCACCAAGAGCAAGGAGATTTTGGGCTGGCAGGCGGAGCGCAACCTGGAACAGATGTGCGCAGATACCTGGAACTGGCAGCGGAAAAACCCCTACGGCTACGAGGAATTATAACAACAAGAAAGAGGCGTGTTGCCCAACACGCCTCTTTTTCTATTCACATAAGTGGCAGTTTTCGCCAAAGGCCAGAGCCATGGAATAAAACAGCGTCGGGCCGATGTTAAAGAAATGGCAATCCAGCAAGCTGGCAAGCAGCAATGTGAGGATGGAGGCCGCGGTGAACAGCTTCCGGGCGCAGGGCTTTCGCAAAAACAGCTTCAGCGTCTGCAATCTGTGCAGCAAATAGGAGATCAGACCAAACAGACCGCAGCTGGCAAGCAACTGAATGATCGTATTGTGCCACCGGGGCGGGAAGAAGCTGGAAAAAGCTTCTGAAGAAGAAAAATCATACGGCGCAAGCTCCGCCGGGGGATAGAAGGTCGTGCCCAGTAGAGGATTTTCCATAAACAGCTTTAATCCGTTGGGATAAACGATGTCTCGTTTGGACGGCTTCAATCCTCTTCGGATGATAAACTCGAAAAGCACCTTCACTCTGTCCCAACGAACGATTACAATCGTCACCAGGCACACCACAAAGAAGAAGAATATCAGCGCAGGCCGCTTGGGGTCGTCTGCGTAGCGCAGCATCAGCAAAAAGCAAAGGAAATAGATGCCGGAGCCGATGATCATTGCGGCTCTGGAGCAGGTGAAATAAGCGCCGATGAGGAAAGCCGAGGCGGCCAGAACACCAAACCAGTTGCGGTAGTATTTCTTCAGAGAAAGATGGAAGGCCGCAGGAATCATCATAATCAGCATACCGCCAATGTTGTTGCAGATGCCCCAACCGGTGTAGAGGTTATCCCGCTCGATGCTGCCGTCGATGATCACATCGGCGGTCAGATACAGCCACAAGATCTCCGCCAGCAGCACACAGCCGACGCTGACGCCGATCCAGGAGAAATGCTCCCGGTCCACCTCTTCCCAATCCACACCGCCGCAAAACAGGAAATACGGGATCAGGATGGTGCAGCCCTGCATCAGGCCAAAGAAGGCGCTTTTGCCCTGCACAGATAGGGGATTGCCACTGCCGATGCCGCCAACCACATAGGCCAGCAACAAAAGCAAAATGCCGGGCAGCAGCTTATACTTTCTGCCGAAGAATCGCTTTCTGTCCCGGACCACCCGGTACAGAAGGCTTGCGCCGATCAGCACAGCCAGACAGATAACCAGGATTCCACCGTGCTCCAAAGAGAAAATCGTGGCCTCTTTGCAACCGGGGTTGTTCCGGGAGGAGGGGACGATGTAAGCATGGATGAACAGCGGCATAATCGGCAGCAGGTCACGGCTGTATACGCAGGTGTATGCAATCAGCAATGCAAAAATGCTGTAGGTAAACAGTTCCAGAGAAAAGGCATTGCCGGCAATGGTCAGCAGCGTAACCGCAACCAGATACCAACGGGAATATAAAAATTCGTTAAATCGATGCATGATCGAAGCTTTGTCTAAATTTTCCATAGACATATATCCATTCCTTTCCGGTCGACAAGCCGACTTTCATACGGATGTTTCTCCATTTTAGCACCTTTTGTCGAAAAATACAAGCTATTTGTGCTCCGAGGGATTTTTCTTGACCGGAAAGGGGAAAGGGATTATAATAAAAACCGAAGAAAATCAGGAAAAAACGGTGCTTTTATGAGAAAATTCGGACTTACCAACAACCAATTGAAGATCCTGGCGATGATCACGATGACCGTCGACCACATCGGTATGCTGCTGTTTCCCAGGGTGCTGCTGTTTCGCTATATCGGCCGGCTGGCATTTCCTATCTTTGCCTTTATGATTGCAGAGGGCTGCAGCCATACCCGCAGCCTGCCCAAATACTTAGGCAGTATGGCCGTTATGGCGGCGGTTTGCCAGGCGGTCAGCTTTGTGGCCACCCGATCACTGATGATGGGTATTTTCGTTACCTTCAGTTTATCCATCCTTTTGATTATGCTGCTGAAACAGGTTCGGGAGAAAAATACGCCCGGCACCCGGACAGCGTTCGTCCTGGCACTGGCGGCTGTGCTGGCCGTTACAGAAGGACTGCCTAAGCTGCTGCCCGGCTTTAGCGTGGATTACGGATTTATCGGCGTGGCGCTGCCGGTATGTGTGTACGCTGCCAGCGGTAAGTGGAAAAAGCTGGCAGTGAGCGCGGCGGTGCTGGCGCTGCTGGCCTGCTATAGCAGCTGGTCCGGACAATGGCTTGCCATGTTGGCACTGCCGCTGCTGGCTCTGTACAACGGACAGCGGGGCAAGTGGCGTATAAAGTGGGTATTTTACCTATATTATCCTGCCCACCTGGCAGCTTTGTGGCTGATCGCGGCGATTTTTTAAACAGAAAACAACACCTCCGGGAACAAGTCTTTTCCCGGAGGCTCTTTTTACCAAAAATGTCGATTTTTGTAGGGAGAAATATGGCAATTTCCGCCAAATACAGGTTGCTTTTCCGGCTACTTTGTGGTATATTGTACTGTGATAATTTATGCTGAAGAGGTCTGTCTGTGCGGAGCAAGGCTTCCTGCATTTTCGCGTACTGAAAAGGGGAACTAACAGATGAAACAATTCAACAAAAAACTCTGGCTAGCAACCCCCACAATGCATGATGACGGACTGGATTTTGTGGTAGAGGCCTTTCGTACAAATTGGATGTCCACCGTTGGCGAAAATATCAATGAAATCGAAAAAATGATCTGCCAAAAGGTTGGATGCAAATATGCTGTGGCGCTTTCTTGCGGCACATCGGCATTGCATCTTGCAGTGAAGCTGGCAGGAGTAAAACCCGGGGACCGCGTGTTTTGCTCTGATGTGACTTTTGCCGCATCCGTCAACCCGGTGTTATACGAAAAGGCTACGCCGGTGTTTATCGACACAGAGTATGATACCTGGAATATGGATCCGGCGGCCCTGGAACAGGCTTTCAAACAATACCCTGATACAAAAGTGATCATTTTGGTCAATCTCTACGGCACGCCTGCCAAGATGGATGAAATCTGTGCCATTGCCAAGGAACACGGTGCGGTGATCATTGAAGATGCGGCAGAATCCCTGGGCGCCACATATAAAGGCAGACAAACCGGTAGCTTCGGTACATACAACGCAATTTCCTTCAACGGCAATAAAATCATCACCGGTTCCTCGGGCGGTATGCTTTTGACAGACGATCGGGAGGCGGCGGACAGAGCACGGAAATGGTCCACCCAAAGCCGGGAAAATGCTCCCTGGTATCAGCACGAAGAGGTGGGCTACAATTACCGTATGAGCAATGTGATCGCCGGTGTTGTTCGCGGTCAGATCCCGTATCTTGAAGACCACATTGCCCAAAAGAAAACAATCTATCAGCGATACAAAGAAGGTTTTAAGGATTTGCCGGTAACGATGAATCCCTATATCCCGGATATTATGGAGCCGAACTTCTGGCTGTCCTGCCTGCTGATTGATGAAGAAGCTATGTGTGAACAGCTGCGAACGGAGAAAACCGCAAGCTACGTGCCGCAACCGGGCAAGTCCTGCCCCACACAAATATTGGAAGCATTGGAAAGGCACAATGCTGAAGGACGCCCCATCTGGAAACCGCTGCACTTGCAGCCAATATATCAGCAATCCCCGTTTGTTTCTGTTGAAAAAGATGTGGGTGCAGACATTTTCCGCCGGGGCCTGTGCCTGCCCAGTGACAATAAAATGACAGCTGAGCAGCAAGAAAATGTGATACAAATCGTCAGAAATTGCTTTGAATGAGGTACGTAATATGTACGCAAAATTTTTCAAACGGATATTGGACTTTGTGCTGTCGCTGCTGGCACTGATGATCTTGTCTCCGGTACTGTTGGCATTGACGATAGTCGGTGCAATTGTAATGAAGGGCAACCCTTTCTTTACCCAACAGAGGCCAGGTAAGGCTGAGAAAATATTTAAGCTGGTTAAATTCCGTACTATGACCTGCAAAACGGATAAAGATGGCAATTTGCTACCCGATGAGCAGCGTCTGACAAAATACGGCAAATTCCTGCGCAGCACCTCTCTGGATGAGCTGCCGGAGCTGTTTAATATTCTGCTTGGGCATATGTCGATTGTTGGCCCCCGCCCCCAGCTGGTGCGGGATATGACCTTTATGACGACCGAGCAGCGCCGCCGACATAATGTTACCCCGGGACTGACCGGCCTTGCTCAAGTCAACGGCAGAAACAATATCACTTGGGAGCAAAAGTTCCAGTATGATCTGGATTACATAGATAATGGCATTACCCTGTTAGGCGATATTAAGATTCTTCTGCAAACGGTTTGGGTGGTGCTGAAAAGAAGTGATACAGTTCGCGAAGGCACCCAAAGCGATATGGATTTCGGTGACTGGATGCTGCAGCAAGGAACTGTAACTGCTGAAGAGTATGAAGAGAAAATGCAGCAGGCAAAAGACTTGTTAGGAGTATAGGGATGGAGAACGCAAAGTTTTCAGTAGCAATCTCAGTGTATAAAAACGATAGTGCTACCGATTTTGATAGAGCACTGGAAAGTATTACTTCTCTTCAAACTGTGAAGCCGGCGGAAATAGTTTTAGTGGTAGACGGCCTAGTGGGTGAAGATTTGGACACCGTAATTGCCAAATACGAAAAGCTCCACAACATATTTAACGTGATTCGTCTACCTCGGAATGCCGGCCTTGGCAACGCACTGAAAGTAGCGGTGGAGAATGCAAAATTTGAACTGATTGCCCGTATGGACGGAGATGACATTTCTGTCCCTACTCGTTTTGAGCAACAATTAGCTGTTTTTGCAAAAGATGAAACCATCGATATTGTGGGTGGAGATATCTCTGAGTTTATTGGGGAAGAAAGCAATGTCGTTGCTTTTCGAAAGGTTCCGGCAAAGGATGCGGATATAAAGGAATATATGAAAACCAGATGTCCGATGAACCATGTTTCTGTGATGTTCAAGAAATGTGCAGTACAGATGGCAGGAGGTTACCAGGATCTGTTTTGGAACGAAGATTACTATTTGTGGATTCGTATGTTTTTAAGTGATGCTGTATTTGCTAATACTGGCACAGTATTGGTAAACGTTCGTACTGGAAGAGATATGTACCAGCGTCGGGGCGGAAAGTTGTATTTTGCAAGCGAAAAATTTCTGCAGGACTATATGCTCAAGAAAAAAATGATAACATGGCCAGTTTACTGTATGAATGTTCTCAAACGCTGGATTGTGCAGTGCTTGCTCCCAAACAGTATTCGGGGATGGGTGTTCAGAACATTTGCTAGAAAGGGAAAATGATGTCTTTTGTATCGGTAATTATTCCTTGCTATAACGCAGAGGGGTATATAGAAAAATGCCTATCAGCGCTAGCAGCACAGACTTTCCGGGATTTTGAAGTGATTGTGGTGGATGATTGTTCCACGGATAACACAAAGGAAGTCATCTGGAAATATCAAAAAAATGCCGAGATTCAGATCGCGTTACTGGAAAATACGGTAAATGCTGGACCTGGTGTTTCCCGGAATAAGGGCATCCAATACGCAAAATCAGAGTATGTCTGTTTTTGTGACAGTGACGATTGGTATGACCCGGACTATCTGGAAAAGATGGTGCAGGCATCATACAACGGACAAGCGGACATGGTGTTTTGCAATGCTCGGAAAATAATCGCCGGCAAGGGTATAGAGATGCCAATGTTTGGAAATATGTCTGAGCAGGTGTCTGTCCAAGAGGTTTTGGTTTTAGGAATCGATTCTCTTTGGTGCACGATGATACGACGAAATATTGCTGCTACAGTTTCCCAGCCTGCGCTGCGCAACGGCGAAGATATGGCGGTGATTCCACTGATGATCATGCAGTGCCGGCGATTTGGTTTTGTACAGATGTGCATTTACAACTACTTATGTCGCCCGGGTTCTTTGTCACTGGCTGCTAATAAGGGCGTTGTAAAATCTTTGGAGGATTCTTTTTGGCACATACGCACAAATTGCCCAGAAGGGCATGAAAAGGAAATTGAGTTTATCGGCATTAAGAATTTAGTATACGGGGGATTACTGAACCATTTTAAAGCGAAGGAAGATTCTCTGACTGCCCGACAACTTTTGGAGCGTTTTGAGAAGTATTATCCCCATTGGTACACAAATCCCTACTGCAAGGATTTGCCGATTTTTAAAAGAGCATTTTTGTTTTTTGCGAAGATGCGTTGGTTTATAGCTGTGCATCTGATGTGTCTTGTGCACAAATCGTTGACGGAAAGAGAGTAGGACAAATGAAAACGACCTCTGGTTCCAATATAATGCTGCGGCTGTGCTGCTATGTCAGCCTTGCGATCAGCTTTTTGCCGATGGTAGACTATTATTGCCCCTGGTATATTACTGTGCTTCCAGTGGCACTTGCATTGTTTATAACCTTTCAAATCAATCGAAATGCTTACCCATTGTTTATCGGGATTCTAATGATTTCTGCCTTATGGGTACTGATCTGCATAATAGTTTATCGTGAAATGACGCTGAGCAGATTTATTAACTTTTATATTTCTTTTATTCCTTGTATGTTAGCAATACAAATAAGCAGGACAGTTGGAGATAAGCGTTTCTTTGAAAGTTATTTAAAAATATTGGCTATATTTGTCAGTATTACCTGCGTTACAACTATGGTCGGATTGGAAACATATCCTATGGCCAGCCGGGAGTTGGCATCCGGCACTGCGATTTACGATACTGCGAGGTATACAAAAGCAAACATTGGCGGTTATGATTTTATTTATGCATTAGTACTTTTGATTCCTATTTTCTTCTGGATGATCAAACAGGCTAAAGGCTTTTGGAAAGTGGCATACATCACTGCGCTGGTGTTGGATATTCTCTGCATTTATGCCAGTCAATATACCACGGCATTAATCTGTGTTGTGGTAGCCTTGATTATAATGTGGGCGCAAAAGGACAAAAAAAGCGCCGGTATTTTTACTGGAGTTTTAATTGTGTTCGTACTGCTTAATGGTTTGTCCTTGCTTAGTGAGTTTTTTTACTGGGCAAGTACCGTGATAGGACAGGAATATACCTCTGACCGTCTCCTACAAGTTTCTCAACTGCTCTCCGGACAAAAAATCGATACGGAAACCAGCACGGATAGAATTGACTACTATACCCGCCAAATAGAAGCCTTTCTTACCAGCCCAATTTGGGGACATAATTTGCTCGGAAGTGGAGCACGTGCATCCGGACATACGTTAGTATTAGATGTTTTGGGCGGTGTTGGTATTTTGGGTTTTATACCGATGGTCTGGTTTGGAAAAAAACTGTATCGTTTAGCAGTAAATCTAGATAAGAAACCAGCACCGGTAGCAATTAAGGTTGTGTGGACTATGGGTTTAATTGTCGCCATACTGAACCCCATCATTTTCCCAACAATTCTGACAGTGGCGTTTATGGGCTGCATGTGTATCAACAAAGTGGAAACGAGCGAAGAAATGAAAAAGATAGAGGGCCGGATAGATGGACGATAGAAAAACACTGATATCTATCAATCTTGCCAACAATGGTAGTACAGGCAAGATTATGATGCAGGTGGCGGCGTTTGCCAAAGCACAGGGCTATGAAACTTACCAGGTTTATCCGAAGCGGAAGGGTTGCAATCCAATGCAAGCTGGGGATATTGCAATCTGCAGTGAGTTTTGGATGAAGATCTACCAGCGAATCTGCCGGTATATAGGTTTTAACGGATGCTCTGCTATGATTCCAACAGCTAAGTTACTGAAGAAACTGGACAAGCTCCAACCGTCAATTATCCAGCTGCACAATCTGCACAATAGCTATATCAATTTGCCGATGCTGTTTCGTTATATTAAGCGAAATAACATTCCGGTGGTATGGACACTGCATGATTGCTGGGCATTTACAGGCCATTGTCCGCATTTTACATTTGTGGGTTGCGAAAAGTGGAAAACTGGCTGCTATGGATGCAACCAATATAAACTGTACCCGGAGTCTGCTTTCGATGATTCCAGAAGAATGTACCGGTTAAAGCAAAAATGGTTTTGTGGTGTTAAGAATATGACAATTGTTACACCTTCCCGGTGGTTAGCGGATTTGGTGAAGCAGTCTTTTTTGAAAGAATACTCAGTTCAGGTCATTAACAACGGAATCGACTTATCTGTTTTCCGACCTGTAGAGAGTGATTTCCGAAAAAGACAAGGTATAAAGATGGAGGCCAACATTGTGCTATCAGTTGCCTTTGGATGGGGAAGCACAAAAAAAGGTCTCGACGTTATGGTTAAACTTGCCCAAAAATTGCCTGAAAATTATCAAGTGGTTATGGTGGGCACGGACGATTTTATTGATCAAAAACTTCCTGATAATATCATTTCCATCCACCGCACAAACAATCAACAAGAATTGGCAGGGATATATTCTGCGGCGGATTTGTTTGTGCTTCCTACAAGGGAAGAAAACTATCCTACTGTCAATATGGAGGCTATTGCTTGCGGAACACCAGTGCTGACCTTTCGCACCGGAGGAAGTTCCGAGATTCCAGACAAGAGAACCGGTAGAGTTGTGGATTGCGATGACTTTGACGCTATTTATCAAGAAGTGTTGCGGATTTGTAAGGATAAGCCGTATTCTCAGAAGGATTGCCTAATGCGGGCAAAATCCTTTGACATGAAGGCAAAATATAAACAATATCTTGCTCTTTATGATGAAGCGTTGTGTAAAAAAGATATGCAATCCACATAAAAAGGGAGAAGTATTTAGTGAAGATCACGTTTGTTTCAAATTTTATGAACCACCACCAGATGCCGCTATGCGAAAGCCTTCTGGCAATCTCTGATGTGAATTTTACATTTATTGCAACAGAAGCTGTTCCGGATGATCGTATTCAACTGGGATATAGTGTAAAATTCAGTCACCTCCCATATTATCGAGAGGCAATTACCGATCAGGATTTTGCAGAAGCGGAGGAACTATGCTTTAACAGCGATGTTTTGATATTTGGTTCTGCCCCGATGAAGTTTGTAAAGCGCAGATTGCGTGCTGAAAAATTAACCTTTAGTTATAACGAACGTTTTTTTAAGCGCGGCTTTTGGAATCACCCGGGGGATATATATCGCGCCATACGAGATTATACCCGGTTTAACAACCCAAACTTTTACCAGCTGTGTGCCAGCGCTTACACGGCCTGTGACAGCAATTGCATCTTTGCCTTTCCTGAAAGAAAGTTCCGTTGGGGATATTTTCCTGTAGTGAAGGAACAAAATGTTCCTGCATTGTTGGAAGGAAAAGAGCAAGGAAGCCTGTTGTGGGTGGGACGCTTTTTAGATTGGAAACATCCGGAAAAAGCAGTTGAAGTGGCGCGACGGCTAAAGGAAGAAGGCATCGCGTTTCGTCTTTCTATGATTGGCGTTGGCGAGATGGAGGAACAGATCAAAGCATTGATCAAGCGAAATGGCCTCCAAAAACAGGTAAATCTGTTAGGCTCTATGACTCCGGAAGAAGTGCGGTTACACATGGAGCAATCTCAAGTTTTTCTATTTACTTCGGATAGAAACGAAGGTTGGGGTGCAGTGCTAAATGAAGCGATGAACAGCGGCTGCGCAGTTGTAGCAAGTGAGGAAATCGGTGCGGTACCGTATCTGATCCAACCCGGAAGGAATGGCACCATTTATAAAAATAACGATGATGAGCAGTTGTATCAGCAAGTAAAGCGTTTTTTGCTGGATCAAAACTTGGCAGAGCGACTTGGTACAGAGGCTTATCAAACAATGGTAAGCTTCTGGAATGGCGGTATTGCAGCCCAGCGGCTGTATGCTTTCTGCAAAGCAAAACTGGCAGGCACAGTGGAGCCTGTTTATTTGGACGGACCAATGTCTTGGGATTGTGAAAAGTAGAATCGTTTTTTGGAGGTATACGATGAAAATGACGATTTCACAGCTACACGAGTTGCAATTAAAAATGATAGAGAAGTTAGACACCTATTGTGCGACTAATAATTGTGCTTTTTTTGCGGTGGATGGCACTTTGCTTGGCGCTGTTAAATATAAAGGTTTTATTCCCTGGGATGATGATATGGATGTTGCATTGCCCAGAGAGGAATTTGAAAAGCTCATTGCTTGTGATGACTTTAAAAGGGGAAGATACCGGATTTTCTCCTATAAAGACCAAGGTTTTCCGTTTCCCTATGCGAAAATGATCGACACGGAAAACACAAGTGTTTGCGTAAGCTTTGAAGGGTGGGAAGAGGATTCGGAGCTTTGCGTGGCTATGGATATCTACCCTATTGACGGACTCGGTCGTTCTGAAAGAGATGCTAGACGTATTCTGCAAGGGGTGGAAATGCGAAAGCAAATTTATCAGATTGTGATGGAGTCGGACAAAAGCAAAAACCCCATAAAAAGAGCTGTCAAAGCAGTGATCAAAGGGGTGTTTAAGGACACCATTGCAAGACAGCTTGGAAATAGCCTATATAAAGCTGAGCTGAAAGAATCGGCATACATTACAGGATGGAGAGCACCATACAAGGAAAATGTATATAAAAAAGAACAGTGGTTTGGCACTCCGCAGGAAATGAAATTTGAAAATATGACATTACGCGTGCCCTCTGACTGGGACTTGATTTTAAGAAGTGTTTACGGAGACTACGAAGCACCCCCATCAGACCATTCCGATAAAGGCAGCAGACATGCCAATAACAGACAGTCCGTTATGTTCACAGCATTTCTGAAAAAACAGCTTAGTGAAAACAATTAAAAGAACTGTGGTTTTCCGCAGCCCGGAGGAGCATATGACAGGTGAAGTAATGGTTTCAGTGGCGATGATGGCCTATAACCACGAAAAATATATCCGCAAGGCGCTGGATGGCGTTTTGTCTCAAAAATGCAATTTTAAATATCAAATTGTTGTACATGACGATGCCTCTCCTGATCATACAGCAGATATTATACGGGAATATGCGGAAAAATATCCGGACATTATTATTCCCATATATCAAACAGAGAATCAGTACAGCCAAAAGGTGAATATCAGAACCTTTATGGACGAAAAGCTGACTGGTAAGTATCTGGCTTTTTGTGAATGCGATGACTATTGGTGCGATGAAAATAAGTTGCAAAAGCAGGTGGATTTTCTGGAGGCGCATCCCGATTTTGTAGCAGTCGGGCATAATGTTAAATTTATTGACGAAGCAGGTAACGACTATCAAGGCGTCGTGCCAAAAGCATGGACACAGATGAAAAGTCATGTTTTCACCTTGCGGGAAGCAAATAATTACCAAATGTGGGGACAGCTGGCCAGCCGCTTAGTTGTGAATTACAACCGCATTCCGGAGTTTCGTGAAAAATATTATGTTTGTAGAGATAAATGCAGGCATGCTAACGGTGATACGAGTGACTCGTTGTTTTATTTTTTGCAGAGCAAGGTTTATGTTATGGCAGATGTTATGTCCTGCTACCGAAAAACCACAAGTGGTACAAGTTACTCTGCAAGACAAACGGGAATAAATCACGGCGAAAGAAAAATCCAAAGTCTTTCGGAACTTATCTGGATGGGGCAGCAGTTTGGCGTTAAGCTGACCTACAAAAGGGAATACTGCAAAATGGTCTTTTCTGCACTGACGTTTTGGCGGGAAACAAAGGATGAAGCAGACAGAAAGATATATCTTGCCTGCAAGGCGGCAAATCCGTATAAGGTGCGTTCCGCATTTTATAATTTCTTTTACGGTCTGCGCTATAAAACTTTGAAGTTGTTAAGCAAAACGAAAAGAATGATCAGAGGGTGTTTGAGTGGAAAATAGAAAGGTTGCCTTTTCCGGCGTTTTTTGGAAATTTGGAGAGCGCTTTGCCGCGCAAGGTGTTTCCATTGTGGTATCCATTGTGCTGGCAAGACTGCTTTCGCCCGAGGAGTACGGCATTATTCCGCTGACAACGATCTTTATTTCCCTGTGTAATGCTTTTGTTACATCCGGTTTTGGAAGCGCGTTAATACAGAAAAAAGATGCGGATGATTTAGATTACTCGTCTTGTTTTTATACCTCTCTCGGCGTATCCATTTTGCTTTACGGCGTTATGTTTTTTGCGGCGCCATACATCGCTGCATTTTATGAAGTGCCAGTTTTGACAGCGGTGGTGCGTGTTTTAAGCTTACGTTTGCCCCTTAGTGCCATCAGCACGGTGCAGCACGCCTATGTATCCAAGCATTATTTGTTCAAGAAATTCTTCTTATCAACCCTGCTAGGTACGGTTGTGTCGGGTGTTGTTGGTATTTATATGGCATACCATGGCTTCGGCGTTTGGGCGCTGGTAGCGCAGGAACTTATTATCAATGTAATGGACAAAATCGTGCTGTTTATAACAGTAAAATGGCGACCCAAGCTTTGTTATTCCTGGGAAAGAGAGAAAAAACTTTTGTCCTATGGCTGGAAGCTGCTTGCTTCTGCTCTGCTTAATACCGGATACAATGAGCTGCGGGGTTTGATTATTGGCAAGAAATACACAACGGCAGACTTGGCCTTTTATAACAAAGGCAAGTCTTTTCCTGAAATGATCGGTGTCAATGTGGAAGGCCCCATCAATGCGGTGCTGTTTCCGCTAATGTCCAATGCGCAAAACAATGTTAGTGTTGTAAAGGAAATGACGAGAAAGTCTATCCGCATAGGAAGCTATGCGATGGCACCGTTGCTGTTTGGTTTGGCGGCGGTTGCGCCGACGTTGGTGCCGGTGCTGTTTACCGAAAAATGGAATCCCTGCGTTGTGTATATGCAGATTCTTTGTTTTGTGAACCTGTTCTATCCCATACATACAGCAAACTTGCAGGCGATCAAAGCCCTGGGCAGAAGTGATTTGTTTTTGAAGTTGGAAATCACAAAAAAAGTTGTAGGTTTGGTGGTTTTGCTTGCTTCCATACCCTTTGGCGTTTTCTGGATGGTGGCAAGTATGATCGTTACAACAATTGCCGCCTGTTTTATCAATGCTTATCCCAACAGAAAATTGTTAGGATACAGTTATACAGAACAGTTTAAGGATCTGTTTCCTGGATTTGCGATGGCGTTTGTTATGGGTAGTTTGGTGTATCCTTTGCAATACTTGCCAATTCATGGCATTGCTATTTTGGCTATGCAAGTAGTCTTGGGCACAATTATTTATCTGATATTCTCCCTTGTGTTCAAGATCGATAGCTTTTTCTATTTGTGGGATATCTTAAAGGGATTTTTGCCCAAAAAGAAATAGGATTATTTAGTTGAGGGGATGTTTGTATGAAAAAAATTCTCTTGTTGGGAGGTTCTGCGCAGCAGATTGTTGCGATTGAAACTGCCAAGCGTTTAGGGTATTACACAGTTTTGTGTGACTATCTTCCGGATAATCCGGGACAGAACTATGCCGACAAGTTTTTTCTTGTAAGCACAACCGATAAAGAAGCCGTTTTAGAGGTGGCCCAAAGGGAAAAGATCGACGGCATTTTAGCCTATGCATCTGATCCCGCTGCACCGACAGCTGCATATGTTGCGGAGAAAATGCACTTACCTGGAAGTCCGTACGCAGCGGTGGAAACATTATGTGAGAAGGATAAATTTAGAAAATTTTTAAAAGAGCATGGCTTTTTTACCCCCAACGCAAAAGGGTATGACAATATCGATGAGGCATTCCTTGACCTAAAGAATGGTGCTTACAGATTTCCGGTTATTGTGAAACCAGTTGATTCGTCTGGCAGCAAAGGCGTTGATCGAATCGATACGATTGATGAAGCCTATCCTAAACTGAAAAATGCGTTGCAATTCTCGAGAAATAAAAAAGTGATTGTTGAAGAATTTGTTGAAAAACTTGGTTATCAAATAGCTGGAGATGGTCTTTCGATAGATGGGAAACTAGCATTTCGGTGTTTTGCCAATGATCATTTTAATCCCAACTGTGTTAACCCGTTTGTGCCTATTTCTGCAAGCTTTCCGTACAATATGCCGGACGAGATTCACAATAAGATTCATAGCGAAATTCAAAGGCTGATAAGCCTGCTCGATATGCGCACATCTACATACAATTTCGATATTCGTATTGACAAGGACTGTAATGTATATCTAATGGAAGTCGCTCCCCGGGATGGAGGAAATTATATTCCGCAAATCATTGATCATGCTGTGGGAATCAATCTTGTTGAATGTTCTGTGAGGGCAGCGATGGGTGATTCCTTACCAGCTGTTACAATCACATCGCCCAAAGGCTTCTGGAGTTACTATGCTGTGCATAGTTTATCCGATGGCGTGTTAGAGAAGATTGAAATCGCTCCCTGGGCGCAAAAGCATATTGTTGAGAATCACATAATTAAAGAACCAGGAGATAAAATAAGCGCCTTTACCGGCGCGAATACAACACTTGGAATCCTAATTATGCAATTTGAATCTATGGAGAAAATGCTCGATATGATGGATCATTCTGAAAAGTGGATTCGTGTTGTTTTAAGGTGAGGACATGAAAGAAATCGGCGGTTACTTTGGCCTTGAGCATTTTGCAGGCAAAGAATATTACGAAGATCTGATTGCGGTAAATAATGGCCGCAATGCCTTGGCCTATTTGATCAAGATTAGAGGCATTAAAAAACTGTTTCTTCCCGCTTTCTTGTGCGACAGTGTTGCCGGCGTTTGTAACAGAGAAGGATGCAGTGTCGCCTATTATCCTGTTGGGAAAGACTTTCTGCCTGTGTTTGATGAAGATTTAAAGGCAGATGAATGGATTTACATTGTGAATTTTTACGGGCAGATCACAAATGCGAAAGCCAGTTCTATGAAAGACCAGTGGAGGAATGTTATATTTGACAATGTACAGGCTTTCTTCCAGAAACCCGTAAAAAGTATGGATACCGTTTATTCCTGTAGGAAGTTCTTTGGTGTTCCGGACGGCGGTTATGTTGCGTGCGATACACTTTCCGATAAGGTGGCGGAGCAGGATGTCTCCATGGATCGTATGAAGCATGTACTGGGACGATTTGAAGGGGTTGCCTCTGACTATTATGCTGAGTTTAAAGCAAATGACCATAGCTTTGTCGAGCTTCCTCTGCGTGGCATGTCTAAACTGACGCACAATTTGCTGCGGGCGATCGATTATGAGCTGGTTCGAAAGAAGAGAAATGAGAACTATGCCGCTCTGGAAAGGGCATTGGGAGACAGAAACCAACTGCAGCTAAATATGCCGGATGGACCGTACTGTTATCCGTTTTATTGTGAAAATGGTATGGCAGTGAAAAAGCAGCTGGCAGAAAAGAAAATTTATATCCCCACCCTATGGCCGAATGTGCTGAACCTGGAAGGATTTTCACTAGAAAAGGATTATGCAGCCAACATTCTACCGCTGCCCTGTGATCAAAGATACGGGGTAGAGGATATGGACCGAATTGCCAGAGAAATCCTTGCTAACATTTAAAGGGTATAAGATAATATTGCGGCCCATAAACTACCATTCTCTGAAGAAAGGAAGCTGACGATAATGGATACTTCAAATAAAAAACTAATGATGCTTAGCGCTAACTATTCAGAGATACCGCTGATTTTGGCGGCGAAAGATCAGGGTTTCTATGTTGTTACGACCGGCAACAACCCAAATCAACCGGCGCACAAATTTGCAGACGAGTATGCGCCCCATGACTACTCTGACTACGACGGAATGGTCGAGCTGGCAAGAGATTTGGGCATTACGGCTATTAGCCAGGGTTGCTCGGATAACTGCGCTTTGACAGCGGCGTATATGGGAGAAAAGCTTGGTCTTAAGGGACATGATACCTTTGAGAATGCAAAAATCATTCATCGTAAGACAGACTTTAAAAAGTTTACAGAAAAGGAACATATAAAGTCTCCGTTGGCTCGCTATTTTTATAGCTATGAAGAAGCGATTGCTTTCGATACAGAAGGGCTGTATCCGCTGATTGTCAAGCCAACAGATCAGGCAGGCGGAAAAGGCGTATCCAGAGTGGATAACCGGAAAGAGTATGAAAACGCGCTGAAATACGCATTTGACCGCACAAGAGCCGGTGAGGTTGTGGTGGAGGCTTTTATTGAAGGTACGCTTCACAGCTTAAGTACATTTTTGCTGGATCAAAAGGTTGCAGCTTGGTCCACATTTAACGACTATTCCTATGTGAATCGGTTTATGACGAACTCCGGCATTTGCCCTGCGGATAATTGGGAGCTGGCAGCGCCGATTCTGATTGAAGAAACAGAAAAGGTCGCGCAAAAGCTGCATTTGGTAGACGGTTTGTTGCATATGCAATACATTATGCGTGGAAACGAACCTTGGATCATTGAAATGATGCGCCGCACACCAGGCAACAACTGCACAACGGCATCCTCCAGAGCAACCGGCATCAATTGGAGAGATTGGATCATTCGTGCGGAAGCAGGTATGGATTGTCATGGGATCCCGTCTACAAGAATGACGGAAAAATACTATGGCTATCACGCGATTATGAGCAACTGTAATGGCGTATTTGATTGCCTCGATATTGCGCCGGATTTTAAAAACAAAATATTAGATACGGTGATGTATGAGCCGTCCGGTGCAGAAATCACAGACTATCTTTATGAAAAAATGGGCGTCGTGCAGTTTTATTTGGAATCTGAAGCGCAGAAGGACCATTATATGAAACAAATCAATGAGGTCCTTTTTTGCAAGATGAAATAAAAGATAAAAGTTGGTTTTGACGCGAAATATCCTTAATTCTAGAAAGAACAAGTGCTTCGTTGGAGAACTACTATGAATATTAATGTAACTCGCTCCTCCATGCCCTCCTATGAAGAGTATTGTGAGGAGATCAAGGATCTATGGGACAGCCGGTGGCTGACCAATGTGGGCAGTAAGCACCAAAAATTGCAAAGAGAGCTTGAAGCCTATTTAGATGTACCGCATTTGGAACTGTATACCAATGGTCATTTGGCGTTGGAAGGCGTGATTGCTGCTATGGATTTTCCAAAGGGCAGTGAGGTGATCACCACACCGTTTACCTTTGTATCCACTACCCACTCCATTGCAAGAAACGGTTTGGTGCCGGTATTCTGCGATGTAAATCCTGAAGATTACACCATCGATGTAACTAAAATTGAATCGTTGATCACAGACAAGACTGTTGCTATTGTACCGGTGCATGTCTATGGAAATCTTTGCGATGTGGAGACAATTGCTCGAATCGCACAAAAACACGGTCTAAAAGTGATTTACGATGCGGCACATGCCTTTGGTATGCGCTACAAAGGTCGCGGCGTTGGCAGCTATGGCGATGCGTCAATGTTCAGCTTCCACGCCACCAAGGTATACCATACCATTGAAGGCGGATGCGCCTGCTATCACGACGATGCACTGACACAGAAGCTGACAGATGCCCGCAATTTCGGCTTGCATGGGCAGGAGGAATGTCTGTACCTTGCCGGCAATGCCAAGATGAATGAATTTCAGGCGGCTATGGGTCTGTGCAATTTGCGGCACATTGATGGCGAGATTGAAAAAAGAAAAGTGGCCGTGGATCGTTACCGTCAGCGACTGTCTAATATAAAAGGCATCAAGCTATCGGTTATCCAGGAGAATGTGCAGTCTAATTTTGCCTATTTCCCGGTGGTGTTTGATGGATATAAGTATACCCGAGATGAGGTTTTTGCACGGCTTAAGGAGCAGGAGATCATTGCCCGCAAGTACTTTTACCCTTTAACAAATGACTTTGCCTGTTATCAGAATATGCCCACCGGTGGCGGCAGCAAGACACCGGTTGCGCAGCATTATGCCAGTTGCGTCCTCACCTTGCCGCTATATGCAGATTTAACCTGTGAGGATATAGATAGGATTTGCGACATTATTTTGAAATAAAATTTGGAAGAAGGGAACCAGAATGGATCCTCGCGAAACAAGAAATATAGTGAGCGGGAATACTCGAAGAGAGAGAAACAGCAATTTAGAGCTATATAGAATTATTACAATGCTCTTGATTGTGGCACACCACTATGTTGTTAATTCTGGGTTAACATCCATAGATGGCCCCATCTATTCGAATATTACATCTTGGAGGTCAATTTTCCTGTTGCTATTTGGCGCATGGGGAAAGACAGGCATTAACTGTTTTGTTCTCATAAGCGGATATTTTATGTGTAAAAGCAATATTACCTTTAAGAAACTACTTAAATTATTGCTTGAGGTTTATTTTTACCGCATTATTATTAATGGGCTTTTCTGGATAAGTGGTTATGAGGCGTTTTCCTTAGAAACCTTGGTAAAGACCATTGTTCCATTTACAAGCATTGCGCAAAACTTCACCGGATGCTACTTTGTATTTCTTCTGGTTATTCCATTTTTGAACATTTTGATTCGTAATATGACGCAGCGGCAACACATTTTGCTTGTTTTATTGACTGCGGGCGTTTATGTAATTTTTGGAAGCGTTCCGTTCTTCTCTGTAACATTTAATTACATAACATGGTATTGTGTTCTGTATTTTATTGCTGCTTATATACGGCTCTATCCCAAAAAGATTTTTGATAACACAAAGCTCTGGGGACAAACGAGTCTGATAATGTTGGGTATTGCTTCTGTTAGTGTAGTTGTTTGTGCGATTATTCCGCCAATGTTTGGCAGGCCGTCATTACCTTATCTGTTCGTGGCAGATTCTAATAAAATCCTGGCAGTAGCTGTTGCGGTAAGCTCTTTTATGTTTTTCAAAAATATCCCTATTAAAACAAATCGGTTTATTAATTCGGTATCTGCAACAACATTTGGCATATTGCTCATCCATGCAAATTCCGATTCTATGCGCAGATGGCTTTGGCAGGATGTTTTGAATAACAAAGCGGCGTGCGATTCGCCCTATATGCTCATCCACGCGATTGGGTCAGTTGTTGCTATTTTCACGTTGTGTTTCCTTATAGATTATTGCCGTATTAAGTGGATTGAAACACCATTCTTTAATTGTTGGGAATATCATGGGGCAAAAATTGAAGCAAAAGGAAAAAGGATCGTTAATAAGATCTTCGACAAACTTTCGAAAGAATAAGTTCCAATTATAGGGCGTTGAGGAGGAAATGAAAATGAAAGGAATTATTTTGGCAGGCGGTAAAGGAACAAGACTTTACCCGATGACAAAAGTTGTATCCAAGCAATTGCTACCGATTTACGACAAACCCTTGATTTATTATCCCCTGTCTATGTTGCTTTTGGCTGGAATTAAGGAAATTTTGATTATTTCTACCCCGGAAGATACGCCCAATTATGAGAAACTTCTGGGCGATGGCAGCCGCATAGGTGTTCATTTGAAATACAAGGTGCAGGATACGCCTCGTGGCTTGGCAGACGCGTTCATTCTGGGTGAGGAGTTTATCGGTAAGGATTCCGTTTGTTTGATCCTCGGCGATAATGTGTTCTATGGTCAGGATATGTCCCGTACTCTTTGGCAGGCTATGGAAAAGGTGAATACTTCCGGCGGGGCCTGTATTTTCGGCTATCCGGTGAAGGACGCCAGGGAGTTTGGCGTTGTGGAGTTCGACAAGGACCATAAGGTTGTATCTCTGGAGGAAAAACCGGAAAAGCCTAAGTCTCACTACGCCGTTCCGGGACTGTATTTTTACGATAACCGGGTAGTGGAGATCGCAAAGAATGTTAAACCCAGCCCCAGAGGGGAAATTGAGATAACAACAGTAAACAATACATATTTGGCTGCCGGCGAGCTGAAGGTACAGCTTTTGGGCCGCGGTGTGGCGTGGCTGGATACCGGTAGTCCCAAGGGTATGCTGAAAGCGGCAGAATTTGTAGAAGCAGTACAGAGCAGACAAGGTTTCTATGTCAGCTGTATAGAGGAGATTGCCTGGCGGCGGAAGTTTATTTCCACAGAGCAATTGAAAGCTTTGGGAAATGAACTGAAAATGACCGCTTACGGACAGTACCTGCTGGAACTTGCGGAGGGGGAAGAAAATGGGTAAAACGATCATCGTTACTGGTGGCGCCGGTTTTATCGGAAGTAACTTTATCTTCCACATGCTGAAAAAGTACCCGGACTATCGAATCATCTGCTTGGACAAGCTGACCTATGCAGGTAATTTCTCCACATTGAGAAGTGTGATGGACAAGCCCCAGTTCCGGTTTGTGAAGGCAGATATTTGCGATAGAGAAGCAGTACAGACCCTTTTTGAAGAAGAAAAACCGGATATGGTGGTAAATTTTGCAGCAGAAAGCCACGTGGATCGCTCTATTGAGGATCCGGGAGTTTTCCTGCAGACCAATATTATTGGCACGCAGGTGCTGATGGATGCTTGCCGGAAGTATGGCATCTTGCGGTATCATCAAGTGTCTACCGATGAAGTTTACGGCGACCTGCCGCTGGATCGGCCGGATTTGTTCTTTACAGAGCGGACGCCGATTCATACCAGTAGTCCCTATTCGTCTTCCAAAGCAGCGGCAGATTTGTTGGTAATGGCCTACTATAGAACCTATGGTCTGCCGGTCTCGATCACACGCTGCTCCAACAACTATGGTCCGTACCACTTCCCAGAAAAGTTGATTCCGCTGATGATCGCCAACTGTCTGAACGATAAGCCGTTGCCGGTGTACGGTGAGGGTTTGAACGTCCGGGACTGGCTGTACGTGGAGGATCATTGCAAAGCAATTGATTTGGTGATTCATAACGGCAGAGCAGGCGAGGTGTATAACGTAGGCGGACATAACGAAATGCGCAATATTGACATTGTGAAAATGATCTGTAAGGCGCTGGGAAAACCGGAAAGCTTAATTACATTTGTTGCGGATCGCAAGGGCCACGATATGCGATATGCTATCGATCCCACAAAAATCCACAATGAGCTGGGCTGGTTGCCGGAAACGAAATTTGCCGACGGAATTGAAAAGACGATTCAGTGGTATTTGGAAAACCGCGATTGGTGGAATGAGATCATCAGCGGAGACTATCAGAATTACTACGAAAAGATGTACGCAAATCGATAACAAAAAGCTCTCTTATAAAAGGAGGCAGTATTTTGAACGTTATATTTATTTCCGCTACTTGTGCCAGACCGGACTATGAGGATATTTGCAAGAAAAGAAAGCGCCCTATGCTGGATTCTTCTCAGAAGTTTTTTGAAATGTTTTTAAACGGGCTGGCACAGCAACCGGACGTTACGGTGGACTGTATTACATTGCGGCCAATTTCCCGAAGAACATATCCCGGGTTTTACATTCCAGGAGGCTGTACAGAACAACGGAATATCCGTTATCATTATGTGCCGATTTGGAATCTGACCGGATTGAAAACAACGATGGGAACTGTGGCAATCTGGGGCAAGTTGAAAGCGTTGTTGCAGCAATATATTGACAAGGATGTACGCATTCTTTGCGATCCGCTGCTTTTGGAAGGCTTGCTGCCTGCTGTTAGTTTGGGGAAATGGCATGGTATTATGACTGTCGGTTTCCTTACAGATATGCCAGAATTTGCCAACGAGTTTGATGAGCACAATCCTTTGAAAGCGTGGCTATATCGCCTCTACAATCGAAGAGTACGTACTTGCTTAAAAAAGCTCGACAGGTATATTGTACTTACAGAGGCAATGTCTTGTGTGGCAGAAAATAAACCCTGGATTTTGCTGGATTGCATAGTAGATGAAACTATGCTTGATGGGCTGACACCCCTAGAACATACCGATGATTTGCCCCATGTTTTATATGCGGGAAAGCTGCATAAAGAGTTTGGACTAGATATCTTAACACAAGCGATTCCTTTGGTAAAACAGCCTTGTGTATTTGATATTTACGGTGACGGGAATCACAAAAAAGCCCTGTTGGAGCTTGCAGCCATGCAAGATAATGTGCGAATTCATGGAATTGTACCGCTCAAGAAGGTGCTGGAAGCAGAATTGAGTGCATCTATTCTGGTGAATCCCCGCACATCAGCAGGGGAGTTTACCAAGTACTCCTTCCCCTCTAAAACAGCCGAGTATATGCTTGCCGGAGTGCCGTTGGTGATGTTCCGCTTGCCGGGCATTTCTGCGCAGTACGAGCAGTATCTTCAGTATGCAGAGCAAGAAACGCCAGAAAGTTTTGCAGGGAAAATCGATGCTGTTTTACAGATGGATTTTCAGGAAAGAAAACAACTGGCGGCTGCAGGAAAAAGCTTTGTACAAAAGGCCAAGAACAATTTTGCGCAGGCTGAAAATATAGTTGCGTTTATTAGACAGTAAGAATGAGGGCTGTTATATGGGTAATGTTCTTTTGATCAGTAAAGATGTGCTGATGAAATCATATTTGTCACCCTATGGGCAAAAGGAATTTGATATGCCAAATGTGAAAGAACTGGCAGAAAAAGGCACGGTTTTCCATCGCCATTATACAGCTGCACCTTCTACAGCAATGGCATTTACCAGCATGTTCACGGAGAAATATGCTTATCAGACCGATCGGAAAAAGTATGTAGAGGTCGAAGAATATGAAGGTGTTACGCTGTTTGACCGATACCATGAACTGGGATATGAATGCCATGTTCTTTGGGACAGCAGCTATGTTTATCTGGCACAGAAGTATTCTAAATGTTACGGAAAGCATACAACGATCCATAGCGTAGATTGGTTGACAAAAGCCCCTCCTGCACATATAGTCGGCAAGTTTGATGATTTAACTTATTTTCCGGAATATACGGAAAAGCTCCGAAAAGAGTTTAAGAAGTTCTTAAATGAAATTGTAGGCGGAAAGAAAAAGGTTTTCCTATGGATCCATTTTCCTCATGTGCTTGCAGGAAGAAATTCCTACGGATCGGATATGGATGTATATGACGAACTGCTTGGATACTGCCGGGAGTATTTCACAGATGAGAACATATTCTTAACAGCTGACCATGGTCATATGAATGGTACACACGGGAAATATGGATACGGCTTTGATGTATATGAACCGGCAATTTGCATTCCGTTGATTGCGCCTAAACTGGAGGGCATGGATGAAGTGACTTTCCCCACATCCAACACCCAGCTTGCGGATATGATTTTCAACCGGAAGGTGGCAAAACTGCCGTATGTCATTTCAGAGACAGCTTATTATGAGCAACCCCACAGAGAAATTGCAATTATCAAAGATAACTATAAGTACGTGTATGAAAAGGCTACAGGAAAGTGCCGTTTGCATGATTTAAATTGGGATCCAGAAGAAAATGTGGATTTGTCAAAACCGGAAATCTATGATCTTGACCGGCGCAGATACTATTCCATCAGCCAGCGTGTGTACTATCAAAAATGGGATGATGCCCAGAAAGCACTGGCGGAACTGGAAACTGTTAAGCAAGCGCTTTGGCGAGCACCGGTTTGGTATAAGGACTTGTACTACAAGATGCTTTTTCACATGAAAATATTTGCAGCAAAAATTTTAAACAAGTAAAATGGAGTGAGTGGTTATGTCTTCTTTTACAAATAGAACATTGTTGATTACCGGTGGTACCGGTAGCTTTGGCAATGCGGTTTTGAACCGCTTTTTGCAGACGGATATTGGCGAGATCCGCATTTTCTCCCGAGACGAGAAGAAGCAGGACGATATGCGCCACGAGTTTCAGGTGAAATGCCCGGAGCATGCGGAGAAGATCAAATTTTATATCGGCGATGTCCGGAATATTGACTCTATTCGCCCGGCAATGGTAGGTGTGGACTATATATTCCACGCAGCGGCCCTAAAGCAAGTGCCTTCCTGCGAATTCTTTCCTATGGAGGCTGTGCGCACCAATGTGATTGGTACAGAAAATGTGCTGACAGCTGCCATTGATGCCGGTGTTAAGAATGTGGTTTGTTTGTCTACCGATAAGGCAGCGTATCCGGTAAATGCAATGGGCACCTCTAAAGCAATGATGGAAAAGGTCATTGTAGCCAAATCCCGGACTGTGGCACAGGAAAAAACTAAAATTTGTTGCACTCGCTATGGCAATGTTATGTGTTCCCGCGGTAGCGTGATTCCTCTGTGGATCGATCAGATCAAAGCAGGAAAGCCTATCACCATTACAGAGCCAACTATGACGCGTTTTATTATGTCGCTGGACGAGGCGGTGGATCTGGTCCTCTTCGCCTTTGAACACGGCCAATCCGGTGATATTCTCGTGCAAAAGGCACCTGCCTGCACCATTGAAACTCAGGCGAAGGCAGTTATGAAGTTGTTTGGTGGCAAGGAAGAGGACATCAAGGTTATCGGTATTCGTCACGGTGAAAAGATGTATGAGACCCTGCTGACCAATGAGGAATGCGCTCACGCTGTTGACTTGGGCAATTTCTATCGAGTTCCGTGCGACAAACGCGGTTTGAACTACGATAAGTATATTAAAGAGGGCGATAAGGAACGCAATACCCTCAGCGAGTTTAACTCTAACAACACCATGCATCTGAATGTAGAACAGACGAAGCAGAAAATTGCTGCTCTTTCTTATATTCAGGAGAGACTGGCAGAAAGGTAAGTTAAGGAGAACATTATGAAAATTCTCATAACCGGGGCAAAGGGGTTCGTAGGTCGCAATTTGACTGAAGCACTGAAGAATATCCGCGATGGAAAAAACCGCACCCAGAACCTGGTCGTCGAGGAAATCTACGAATATGATATCGACACTGATCCAGCACTCCTGGAAACCTACTGTCAGAAAGCGGACTTCGTTTTTAACCTAGCTGGTGTGAATCGTCCCCGGAATTCGGAGGAGTTTATGCAGGGCAATTTTGGCTTTGCATCTACCCTGCTGGAAACACTGAAAAAACATAACAACACTTGCCCGGTAATGATTTCTTCTTCTATTCAAGCTACCTGCATCGGACGCTACGACAGCGATTATGGCAGAAGCAAAAAGGCCGGCGAAGAGCTGGTGTTTGCCTACGGAGAGGAAACTGGCGCAAAGGTGTTGGTCTATCGTTTCCCCAATCTCTTTGGCAAGTGGTGTCGTCCCAACTACAACAGTGCGGTAGCCACCTTCTGCAATAATATCGCCAATGATTTGCCCATTCAGGTCAACGATCCCTCTGTACAACTGGAACTTTTGTACATCGACGATCTGGTGGAGGAAATGTTGGATGCTCTGGAAGGGAAGGAGCACCGCTGT
>JAGBVD010000065.1 GCA_017630495.1 Oscillospiraceae bacterium | reverse complement strand
TAGGCGGCGCAATGGGACGGATGTCCGGCTCCAGGGCGCCAAGATAGAGTAAAAACCACTTTGTTTTTTCCTCGTTTGTATATTTTCTGTGAAAACGCACATCCTTTTCCTGACCGGTAATTTCCACTTGGGTTACCACCCGGCAAAGAGGCGTTTTTTGAGAAGCTTTTTTGCCGCAGCCGGGCAGAAATGCGCATAAAAAACAAAACAAAAAAAGCAGTAAAAATCTCTTTTTCATCGTGCCGCTCCTTTCTGATTTCTACCTTTAGGATGTGCCGCAAAGGATTGAATATGGGCGGTAAAATGCAGAAAATCAACCATTGATTTTTGCTTGAAATATGCTACTATATAAGGGAAATCTAACCTTGTGAGGTGTAGCTATGAAAAAGAGTTTTGCTTTCATTTTGGCCGCTTTGCTGATGCTGTCTATGTTTGCCGGCTGCGGTACAACCGACAGCGGCGAAACAACCACCGAGGCTACTACACAAGCTACAGAGCCTGCCGGTCTGACAGCCGCTTTTGTGGGCGACAGTATTACCTTTGGTGTCGGCACACAAACGGAAGAAGAGCTGTATTGGAGAAGATTGGAAAAAACCCTGGAGTTTTCTGAAGTGACCGGACTCGGTATCAAAGGCTCCTGCGTCAGCGCAGCAAGCACTATGGGAATGCAGAGCGGTCCTCTTGCCAAGCGGGTGGATCAGTTCCCGGATGTGGATGTGCTGTTTATCTTCCTGGGTACCAACGATTATGGCTGTGATACGCCTATGGGTACAATGGCAGATTCTATGGACTTGTCTTTTTACGGCGCGTGGAATTATTCTCTGAATTACCTGAAAGAGAATCGCCCCAACACCCAGATCATTCTTATGACACCGGCCCAGCGGGTGGAAACGGAAACAAGTAATACCAATAAGCAAAAGCTAAAGCTGGCAGATTACGCAGAAGCCATCCGGCAGGTGGGTAAGGCCCACAATCTGCCGGTGATCGACCTTTACACCGAAACAGAAGATAAATTTACATTACTGACCTTCCAGCAGTATATGCCTGACAAGCTGCATCTCAACGGCGCAGGCCACGAGGCGATTGCTCAGATCATTGAAAAGTGGTGGGCAGAAAACGAAAGCACACTGTTTGCAAAATGAAAAAGCTTCCCCTTGGGGAGAAGATAGCCCCGGAAGGCACTTGCCTTCCGGGGCTTTGTCGCAACAGAAAAGTCCCAAACCATCCAAAACTTGTGTTTTGACGGTTTGGGACTTTCGTGTTCTTGGATTACAGTTCGCAGTTGCCGACAGTTCTGGGGAAGGGGAGTACATCCCGGATGTTGGTAACACCGGTCAGGTACATCACGCACCGTTCAAAGCCCAGGCCAAAGCCTGCATGGCGGGCAGAGCCGTACTTGCGCAGGTCCATATAGAAGCCGTAATCCTCCGGCTTCATACCCAGCTCCTCAATACGGTTTTTCAGCAGTTCGTAATCGTCCTCACGCTGACTGCCACCGATGATCTCGCCGATGCCGGGCACCAGGCAGTCCATTGCCGCAACGGTCTTGCCATCGGGATTGAGCTTCATATAGAAAGCCTTGATTTCCTTGGGATAATCGGTAACGAATACGGGCTTCTGGAATACCACCTCTGTCAGGTAGCGCTCGTGCTCGGTCTGCAGATCGCTGCCCCAGTGAACGGGATACTGGAACTGGTCGTTGTGCTTTTCCAGAATCTCAATGGCCTCGGTATAGGTTACATGGCCAAATTCGGAGTTGAGTACATGGTTAAGCCGCTCCAGCAGACCCTTGTCTACAAACTTGTTGAAGAATTCCATTTCCTCCGGCGCGTGCTCCATTACATAGGAAATGATATACTTAATCATATCCTCTGCCAGACGCATATCGTCGGAAAGATCAGCGAAGGCAATCTCCGGCTCGATCATCCAGAACTCGGAGGCGTGGCGGGTGGTGTTGGAATTCTCTGCCCGGAAGGTAGGACCGAAGGTGTAGATGTTCTTGAAAGCCATGGCAAAGGTCTCGCCGTTAAGCTGACCGGACACGGTCAGGTTGGTAGGCTTGCCATAGAAATCCTGGCTAAAATCCACCTTGCCGTCTTCAGTTTTGGGAACATCGTTTAAGTTCAGGGTAGTAACCTGGAACATTTCGCCTGCGCCTTCACAGTCAGAGCCGGTGATCAGGGGTGTGTGGACATAGACGAAATCTCTCTGCTGGAAAAACTCGTGAATGGCCATGGCCGCCAGAGAGCGGACACGGAAAACTGCCTGGAAGGTGTTGGTCCGGGGACGCAGGTGGGTGATGGTGCGCAAAAACTCCATGGTGTGCCGCTTGGGCTGCAGGGGATAGTCACCGGTGGAAGCGCCTTCCACGGTTACCTCTGCCGCCTGGATCTCAAAGGGCTGAGGGGCATCGGGAGTAGCTACCAGTGTGCCGGTTACCACCAAAGCTGCGCCGATGTTGATCTTGCTCAGCTCCTGGAAATTGGAAATGGTATCATTATAAACCACCTGAACAGGGGAGAAGAAAGTGCCGTCATTGAGCACAATAAAGCCAAACTGTTTGGAGGGGCGACGGTTGCGCACCCAGCCGCCAACAGTTACTTCCTTGCCCAGATAGGCGTCGGTGTTTTTAAACAGTTCGCGAACAGAAATCAGTTCCATATTACATACCTCTTTTGCGTTTGGGTTTTGTTAAGATATAAGTATAAGCGAAACTGACAGATTTTACAAGTCCTTTTTATGGTTTAGTTGGGAAAATATGGCTTGCAGCAGTGCTTTTTTTATTATTGACTGCATATAATGGAGCATAAAGTTTTGAAATGAGCAAAAAATCTAGAAAAAGTAGTTGCAAAATGATATTGGATGTGATATAAGTATGGTGCTGTAATATTGATGGTCGGCCAGAGTGGGCAGACATCAAAATCAAACGACAGGAGGTTGAAGCTGATGCGAGAGATCTATGAGGCTCCCGAACTGAATATGATCAGCTATGAGCCGAAGGAAAATTTGGCATCCTCTGCCGGAATCGGTTTCGGAGATATGTATTTGGGCAACGGTATGAGTGGCGATAAAGCACCCATCGAAAGCACCGATATTTCCTTCGATTTCTGATTATAATTTTTATTAGAATTTTGCCCC
>JAGBVD010000064.1 GCA_017630495.1 Oscillospiraceae bacterium | reverse complement strand
CTGCCGTATGTGCTGGAGTGTGGCGTTTCCGCTGCCCCGGATGAGATCCGCGGTCAGGTGGTCAAGGCCAGCATCGTGCTGGTGAAGGACTTTAAGGGAACGGACGAACTGAAAAAGCAGATTCAGGACTATGTTAAGTCCCGTACCGCTCCCTATAAGTACCCCCGAATCGTGGAATTTAAGGAAAGTCTGCCTAAGACCACCAGCGGTAAAATTATTCGTAAAAAACTGTAATTATGGAACATAAACGCTTAACCTTATTTGCCGGCCATTACGGCAGCGGCAAGACCAACATCGCGGTCAATTACGCGCTGATGCTGGCAAAAGAAGGGAAGAAGGTCTGCATTGGCGATCTGGACATCGTCAATCCCTATTTCCGGACAAAAGACAGCGCCGCAAGACTGGAAGCGGCAGGGGTGGATCTGATCAGTCCCCAATATGCCAACACCAATGTGGACCTGCCGGCGTTGCCTGCAGAGGCCTACCGGCTGGTGCAGGATAAACAGTGCTACGCAGTGGCGGACATCGGCGGCGACGACCGGGGCGCTTACGCTTTGGGCCGCTATGTACCGGCAATTTTGCAGGAGCAAAACTACCGTATGGTCTTCGTGGCCAATTTCTGCCGTCCCTTGACCCGGACACCGGAAGAGGCATTGGAAGTGATGCGGGAAATCGAGAGCGCCTGCGGCCTGGCTTTTACCCACATTGCAAACAACACCAACCTGGGAAAAGAGACCACCGCCGAAACGGTGCTCTCTTCCCTGGATTGCGCAAAGCAGCTTAGCGCAATCAGCGGCCTGCCCATTTTGTTCCACAGTGCCGAGACCCAGGTGGCGAAAGCGCTGGAGGGCAAGCTGGAATCTGTTTTTTCCCTGCAACTGCAGGATAAATATTTCGATATCCCTGAAACATAAGGAGGAGAAAACAATGGCAAAAGTTACCTTTAACACAGATATGTGTAAGGGTTGTGGCTTGTGTGTAGATGCCTGTCCCAAGAAATGTCTGGCCATCTCCACAGACACAATTAACAAAAAGGGTTATTCTCCGGCCCAAATGGTGACTCCGGAAAACTGCATCGGCTGCGCATTCTGCGCAACTATGTGCCCGGACTGCATCATTACGGTTGAGAAATAAGGAGGCGCACTATGGCTCAAAGAGTACTTATGAAAGGCAACGAAGCCATCGCAGAAGCTGCGATCCGCGCCGGTTGCCGTCATTATTTCGGTTACCCCATCACTCCCCAGACGGAAATTGCCGCTTATATGGCAAAGAAGATGCCCAAGATCGGCGGTGTCTTTCTCCAGGCGGAAAGTGAGATCGCTTCTATCAATATGGTCTACGGCGCAGCCGCTACCGGCGCCCGGGTTATGACCTCCTCCTCCAGTCCCGGAATCTCGCTGAAGGCCGAAGGTCTGAGCTACATTGCCGGTTCTGATGTGCCTGCGCTGGTGGTCAATGTGCAGCGCGGCGGCCCCGGCCTGGGCGGCATTCAGCCTTCCCAGTCCGATTACTTCCAGGCCACCAAGGGTGGCGGTCACGGTGACTACCGTATGATCGTCCTGGCTCCTGCCTCCGTGCAGGAAATGGCAAGTCTTACCATCAAGGGCTTTAACCTGGCGGACAAGTACCTGATGACCTCTATGATCCTGGCAGACGGCACCATCGGTCAGATGATGGAGCCCATCTCCTTTGAAGATGCCGAGATCGAAGTCTATGAAAAGCCCTGGGCCCTCACCGGCACCAACTGCGAAAGAAAGCACAACATCGTCAACTCTCTGTACCTCAAGCCTGACGAACTGGAGATCAAGAACATCGAGCGTTACAAGCGCTACGAGCTGGTGGAGCAGAACGAGGCGATGTGGGAAGAGTATATGATGGAAGATGCCGAGTACTGCGTGGTGGCATTCGGTATCGCATCCCGTGTGGCAAAGAATGCTGTGGCAGCTGCCCGGCAGGAGGGTATCAAGGTGGGTCTGATCCGTCCCATCACACTGTGGCCCTTCCCCAAGGCACCTTTGGCCGCTGCAGCGGACAAGGTCAAGGCCTTTATCAGCGTGGAGCTGAATATGGGACAGATGATCGAGGATATTCGTCTGGCGACCCAGTGCAAAAAGCCGGTATCCCTTTGCAGCCGCTGCGGCGGTATGATCCCCAGCCCCGACGAGGTGCTGGAGGCGATCCGCAAGGCCCAGAAAGGAGCGTGCTGAAATGGCTGAATTCAGAAAACCCAAGTCTTTGGCAGATGT
>JAGBVD010000063.1 GCA_017630495.1 Oscillospiraceae bacterium | reverse complement strand
CGCGGACGATTTAAATAAGTCGACAAAGTCGACACCGATAATTTAGCATTTATAATTTAGAATTTAGCATTTACCGAAGGTACTTATATGAATATTCTGGTTTGTATGAAGACCGTTCCGGCGAAAAGCCTTCCCCTGGGGGAAGGTGGCTGAACGAAGTGAAGCCGGATGAGGGAAAAACCTTTTGGTAAGACCCTCATCAGTCAGCTTCGCTGACAGCTTCTCCCAGGAGAAGCCAAGGTACATTTATGAACATATTAGTCTGTATGAAGACCGTTCCGGCTACCACCTCTGTGCAGGTAGACGGCCAGTTCCGGCTGAAGCGGGACGGTGTGAAGCTACAATGGAATATTGCCGATGAAGCGGCGCTGGAAGCGGCTTTGGAGCTGGGCGGCACAGTAACGGTGCTGACCATGGGCCCCGGCAAGCTGGAAGAGCCTTTACGGGAGCTTTTGGCACGGGGCGCAGACCGGGCGGTGCTTCTGACCGACCCTCAAATGGCCGGCTCAGACACCCTTGCCACCGCCAGAGCGCTGGCGGCGGCGGTGAAAACGCTGGGACAGTTTGACCTGATCCTCTGCGGCCGCCGGGCCATCGACGGAGAGACCGGCCAAGTGCCGGGTATGCTGGCGGCGATGCTGGACATCCCCTGCATCAGCAGTGTGGAGAGCATCGACCAGGAAGGTCCGCTTTTCCGCCGCCTGGAAAATGGCGTGCAGACCTTAAAGACCAGCCTGCCTGCGGTGGTGAGTATCTGTGAGTATACTTATACCCTCCGTCTGCCGGGCATTTTGGGAATGCGAAGGGCCAAAAGCAAGACCGTGGAAAAGCTCTGCGCGGCGGATATCGGTCTTTCCCCGGAGCAGTGCGGCCTTCGCGGCTCTGCCACCAAGGTGGTGGCGATGGATGCCAAATTCCCCGGCCTGCGAAAAGGGCCGAAGGAAACGGATATTTCTACTTTCGTCGCCTCACTGCGAAAGGAGGCCGGCCTGTGATCACGGTGTTATGCCCCTTCGGTCTGGATGCCGGTCTTGTGACCAAGGCCGCCCAGTTAGACAGCCAGGTGCGTGTGCTCCTTCCCCAAAAAGAGGAAACCCAGGCCGCCCGGTATGGCGCAGCCTACATCCACACCCTGCCGGAAGGCTTTTCTGTGGCGGACGAGGGCGCTTTTGCCAGATGGCTCAAAGACAAGGTGCTTTCCTGGAACAGTACCGTCATTTTAGCCCCGGCAACGGTGCAAATGCGAAACATTATGCCCCTTTTGGCGGCCCTTTTGCAGGCAGGCTTAACTGCCGACTGCACCGGCCTTTCTATGGAAGATGGCAAACTGCTCCAGACCCGTCCGGCCTTTGGCAATTCTTTGATGGCGGACATCGTAACGCTGACGGATATCCAGCTTGCCACGGTGCGACCCGGCACTTTCCGCCCGGCAGAAAACAGAAAAACACCCCAAATCACCCAAGAAAATCCAACTTTTGAAAGCCGGGTGCAGGATTTGGGCTTTGCCGAATTTGAAACCGGCGCGCCCCTTTCCCAGGCGAAGATCATCGTATCCGGCGGTCTTGGCATCGGCTCTAAAGAAGGCTTTGAAAAGCTTTCCCGGCTGGCCCAAAAGCTGGGCGGCGCGGTAGCCGCCTCGAGAGCGGCGGTGGATGCCGGCTTCGCGCCCTACCACTGCCAGGTGGGCATCACCGGCGTAACGGTCTGCCCGGACCTTTACATTGCCGTAGGCATTTCCGGTGCGGTACAGCACCTTTCCGGAATGTCCGGCGCACAGAAAATCATTGCAGTCAACTCTGATCCCAAAGCTCCCATTTTTGACTATGCCGACTACGGCTTTGTGGGGGATTGGGAAACGACAATCAATAAACTGGAGGAATTATTATGAATTACAAAAAGACTTATACCCCGAACATCGGCTACACCAAGATCTGCGAAAAGGAAAACTGCTCCTGCAAGCGCCTGGAGTTCGGTATGATCAAGCTGGGCAGGAACGACACCGTCACCCTCAACACCGAGGGCAGTGAGTTTGCCTTTGTGTTTCTGTTCGGCCACGCAGATGTGACTGTTGGACAGACCAAGCTGGACAATGTGGGTAACCGTATGAATGTGTTTGAAGGCCCGGCCCACACCGTCTATGTGCCCCGGAATCAAAGTGTGACCTTCACCGGTCTGGAGGATGTGCAGATCGCCGCCATCTCCACCCCCACGGACAAAGACTCCACCTTCCAGTGGAAGAAGCCGGAAGAGGTTAAGGTGATGACCCTGGGCCAGGAGCCCTGGAAGCGGGATTTCCACAACCTGATCGACGGCAACACCAATGCTGACTACCTGACCCTGGGCGAATCCTTTGTGGTTCCCGGTAACTATGCAGGCTTCCCCGGCCATAAGCACGATGTGGACAATATGCCCACCGAGTCCGTAGCCGAGGAGATCTACTACTTCCTGTTCGACAAGGAGCAGGGCTTCGGCTTCCAGAGCCTGTACACCCGGGACGGTGAAATTGATGTAACCTACCGTGTCAAGAATAACGATTTGGTAGAGTTCCCCAAGGGCTACCACCTGACCCAGACCGCCCCCGGCTACCAGATGTACATTCTGTGGTTTATGTCCGGCGATGTCCAGGGCATCCACCGCACCAACGACCCCGACCACGAGTGGGTCCTTCAGTAAAATGCAAAATGCAAAGTGCAAAATGCTAAATTACAAGCGGTGTCAGCTTTGCTGACTTATTCAAATAGTCGCCAAAGGCGACACCGACCTTTAGCATTTAGCATTTAGAATTTAGCATTTAAGAAACGAGGAACTCGAATTATGAACGAATATGTACTTGGTGCGGATATTGGCAGTGGCTCTGTCAAGCTGACCCTGCTTTCCCGGACCGGTGAAATTGCCGGTACTGCCGGCTGCGAATACCCCACCTTTTATCCCCAGGTAGGCTGGTGCGAGCAAGACCCGGAGGATTGGTGCAAAGCCTTTGCTACGGCCCTGAAAACCTTGCTGGCGGAAACCGGTGTCCGTGCCGAAGAAATTAAGGCCATCGCCCCGGACGCTGCCACCCATACGGCGGTTTTGCTGGACGAGGACAAAAAGCCTGTCCGCCATGCCATTTTGTGGACGGACCAGAGAAGCAAACAGCAGGCAAACTACTTAAAAGAAAACCACCTGGAGCTGATTCGCACCCAGACCCTGAACACCCCCACCACCGTGTGGACCTTGCCCCAGTTTATGTGGCTGCAACAGCAAGACCCCCAAAGCTGGGCAAAGACCCGGCATATCCTCTTTGCCAAGGACTATTTGCGTTTTCGCCTTACCGGGGAGCTTGCCACCGACACCATCGATGCCGCCGGCTCTATGTTCTATGATGTGATGAACGAGTGCTGGTCCAAGCAGTTGTGCGCCATCGGCAACATCGACGAAAGCTGGCTGCCGAAGCTGTGTGACCCCAAGGCTTTGGGCGGTGAGGTCACTGCCCAAGCGGCAGAGGAGTTTGGTCTGCAAGCCGGCACAAAGGTGCT
>JAGBVD010000062.1 GCA_017630495.1 Oscillospiraceae bacterium | reverse complement strand
GACATTATCGTTGCAGAGCCTTCCGCCCTCATCGGCACCGGCGTCAGCGTCGGCCCCGAGTATGTGGAAGCGGCTACCCGCTGTGTGAAGGATGTAAATCCGGACATTCTGGTGCTGACTGCCGCAGGTATTGCCGGTGGCGAGGATGTTTACAACACCATTATTGCCGGCGCGGATGCCACCGGTTCTTCTTCCGGCGTTGCCAAGGCTGCTGACCGAAGCGCTATGGTGGACGAGATGATCGCCGCCTGCCGCAAAGCGTGGAATGAAAGACACGCTTAATATGTGATTCCATATTTAATATTTTACATAGGAGGAATACCCTAATGGAATTGAAAATGATTCAGAAAGAGATTCAACTGCAGTCCCGGGGCTGGATCCCCACCTTCCACGACATCACCATCGATGTGCATAAGATCGTTGAAGAGTCCGGCATCAAGAACGGTACTGTATCCGTGGTTTCTCACCACACCACCTGCTCCGTTATGATCCAGGAGTGCTCCCACGACTTCGATACCTTCGATCTGGAATTTTTGCAGCACGACCTGCTGGACATCATGCGGGAAATGATCCCCGACTATGTGGACGAAGGCGACTACCGTCATCCCGGCCCCATCCACGCACAGTTCGGCCGCTATGTTGACGAGCCCGGCAACTTCACCTCCATGAACACCGACGGCCACCTGCGCTCCGTATTCTTCGGCCGCAGCGAGACCTTGACCATCAAGGACGGCAAGCTGGATCTGGGTGAGTTTGCTCACGTTTACTTCATCGACTGGGACCACGTTCGTGCCCGTCCCCGTCAGGTCAACCTGACTCTGTTCGGTACTACCGAGGACATCGGCGATCGCAAGTACAACAACGGTGAAGTTGTTGACACCAAGCGTAAGTTCCTGCCCGAGGAGAAGGAGTACATGGAGCAGTACGACGAGTGGAAGAAGCGTTACATTAACGGCAAGCTCGAGAAAATTAAGATCGACCTGTAATACCTAAAAATCAAAGCCGCAGAGGAAATCCTCTGCGGCTCTTTTAATGGAGAATTGAGAATTGAAAATTGAGAATTTCGGTGTCCGCGGCGCGGACGATTTGAAATGTAGGGACAGCCGTCCGCCCATAGGAGGGTGCGTGTTATTGGGCGGGTTTTTGCCACTTGTAGATGCGCTCATATACATCCCGGCACATCTTCAGGTCCGGAGTGTTTCCGGAGATGGCGAAGAAGGTCTTTTCCTCGGCACTGATGTTTTCTTTGACAAACTCTGCATTGGAGATGTCCACCGCAATGGGAACGCGGTCGGTCGTGCCCTCCTCCATTGCATAGATCACCCGTTTGGCGGCATCCAGGTCCGCAAGCTCCTGCTCGGTGAAGAAATCACGCAGGTCAAAGTACACATCCTGCCGGATGTAAAACTCCATGGCAAACTGGTCCAGAAGCATATAGTCTAGCTTGGCACCGGTTACCAGACCCACCAGCACCTGGGATGCAGAGTATTGATCCTCCTGGTAAGTGCCGTTTTCCAGAGAGCTGAAGTCAGCCGAGAACAGGCTGATCTCCTGGCTGCCCTTGTTGCCACCCAGATCCTCAAAATAGTCCCTTTCCAGATAGTTCCGGCCCTCCGGGGTGATGGAAATGTTGACCATAATACCACTGACCAGGGTCTCTTTGCCGGCGCTGAAGGCCATAGAGATCACACCGATGATCGCCACCAATATCACAAGGCCGACCACCATATGGGGCTTATAATAAGACCAGATATGGTCGACGCGCTGCCTCCAGGTCATGGGTTTCAGGTCTGCCAGAAGCTTTTTGCAGCCGTCTAAAAAGCTGGGGTCTTTATAATTAATCGCCATATTATACCTCCGTCCCTGCGTTTTCCTCTGCCAGCAGCGTACCGTCCCTGCGGGCAATAAGCAAAAAGTATATTAAGGTATTTTTCAGCAAAATGGTGGTAACCAGGCCCACCAGCGGGAAATAAACCGCCACAAAGATAATGATGGTAAAATACAGGTACACCGGCCACAGCATACCCATAATAAAGGGCAGCCAGAACAGTGCGCTTGCCGCCAGCAGCTGCAGCGGTGCTTTAAACACCATCGAAACAGCATTGCTGATCCAAAGGGAAATCTTGGTGGGGATGTACACATTTAAAAACAGCAGGCTGCCGGTGAGCATCGCCATCAAGGCAAACATCAGGCAAGCGGAAATGAACTGGCTCAAGTTGCCCATATTGCCGTAGACGATCACCTGGGCATAGCCGTGGTGCAGCTCCAAAAGGAAATAGATATTGGGAATGAGCATCAAGGTCCAGGCAATGAGGCCCCGCCAAAAGCGGGTCTTCAGGCCAAATCTGAAGCCTGCCCACCAATCCTCCTTGCGGATCATATACCGCACCGCAGTCAGCAGCGCACACCATGCCTGGCCCATGGTCACGATGGGGATACAACAGACCAGAAATGCCAGACTCATCATAATCACCGAGCCGGCAAAGTTCAGCACGCCCAGCAACTTGTCGAGAATCGTTCTCTTTTCTTTCACTTATCGTCCCTGCCTTTTAGGTTTTTTCTTATTCTATCATATTTTTCGAGTTTTTGCACCCCTAAAAATGAAAAGTTTACAGTTTGTTCTTGCATTTTGACGGTTTGTAGAATAAACTATATTTTGTTCGGTGCGGATATGCGCCAAGGAGGTCCTATGTCGATATTTAACTACGAATCCAAGTTGATGCAAACGCTGATGCACATTGCAGATCTGGCGATCCTGAATATACTGTATGTGATCTGCTGTATTCCTATCTTTACTATGGGCGCTGCCCAGGCCGGTCTGTATGCCGGTACCCGGGTATTAAGCGATCCGGAGGATGACCGTTCCCCGGCAAAAACCTTTTTCAAGGGCTTCATAAACGGCTTTGGCAAGATCACCCTTGCCTGGGGCGCACTGGGTCTGGTGCTGCTGGCGGTAGCCTTCTTTGGGTACTGGGCGATTCTGAACGGCTCTCCCCTTTGGCCCGTCGGCATCGCGCTGGCCATTGTGGCCTGGTTCCAGGCAATGATTCCGCCTCTGCACTGCTGGTTTGAGTGTACACCGAAACAGCTGATTGGCAATTGCTGGCGCTTTTGCTTGGCCCATCCCCTCCGCAGTCTGGGTGCTGCGGCGCTGCTGTGGTTCCCCTTTGTGATGTTTATGAGTCAGTGGAGCTTCTACTTTATGGCTTTGGGTATGCTGTGGTTGACACTGTATTACAGCATTGCCACGATGTTTAGCGTGTCGTTGCTGAAAAAGCCTATGAACAATCTGGCAAAACGAGTTGCCACCCCTGCCGAAGAAGAAACGGTCCCGGAGCCTGCCGAAGAAGTCGCTCCAGACGAAGAATAAAACATATCTCCACTGGAATAACCAGTGGAGATTTTCTCTTTCCAATTTGCTAGGCGAACAGCCATGGAAGCCGTTTCAATATGATAGCGTAAAAAAGTGCACACAGGAAAATTCCCGTGTGCACTTTATTTCATAGAGTTTTTGGCATATTAACCCTTAACAGAGCCCATCATCATACCCTTTTCGAAGTACTTCTCAACGAAGGAGTAAGCGACGATGATCGGTGCGGTGGTGATAACGATCAATGCGTAGCGCACATGCTCCAGACCCTCATCCTTCTGTGCTTGGGAAGATGTGGCGCTTTCCGCTGCGTTGATGCCTTGTGATCCGGCACCTGCTGTCATAACAGGACGCAGAACCAACTGCAACGGATACAGTTCCTTATTGGACAGGTAGATCATTGCGTTGAAGTATTCGTTCCAGTGACCCACCAGAGAGTACAGAACCAGAACGGACAGCGTAGCCTTTGCCAGAGGCAGTACCAGAGTGATCATGCACTGGAAGTGGCTGGCGCCATCGATCATAGCAGCGTCAAACAGTTCGCCGGGGATACCGCTCTTAATAGCAGTACGCAGAACCAGAATGTTGCCGACGGCAACTGCACCGGGGAACAGAATGGGCCACAAAGTGTCGTACATGCCCAGGTCAACACGCAGCAGGAAGCCGGGGATCAAGCCGGCACCGATACGGGTGGACAGGTAGAAAACCATGGTGTAAGCTCTCTTGCCGGCGAAGTTGGGCCGGGACAGAGGATACGCGACCAGCAAGGTCAGGAAGGTATCCAGGAACACACCCCAGGCACAGTAGAAGATGGTGTTACGGAAACCGGTCCAAACAGGCTCATAGCCCAGAACGAACTGGTAGGCGTACAGCGTGGGATCTACCGGAAACATAAAGACCTTACCTGCTTCCAGCGCCTTGGAGCTGGAGAAGGATGCAGAGATAACGAACATCAGAGGATATGCAACAATCGCGATGACAAAAATCAGGAAGAAACCGGTAAACCAGTTAAGGACCTTGTCGCCAAAGGTATCCTTAATTTTAACGTTTTTATTCTTTGTTAACGAAGCCATAACACATCCTCCTTCCTTAGAATACGCCGTATTCGCCGTCAGACAGCAGATCAGCGATCCAGTTTACGAAGAACACCAGACAGGTACTGATCAAAGTCTGCAGCAAGCCAACGGCAGAGCCGAAGGATGCGTCACCTGCGCGGATACCGTTCTTATACACATAGGTGGAAATGACTTCCGAAACCTCGTGGTTCATTGCGTTCTGCATCAGGTAGGCCTTCTGATAACCAACGCTCAAAATACCGCCGGAGCTCAAAATGAACTGCAGTGCCATCAAGGGCAGCAATGTGGGCAGGTCAACGCTCCAGACACGGCGCAGACGGCTGGCGCCGTCGATCTTGGCTGCTTCGTGCAATTCCGCAGGCACAGAGGACAGGGTGGAAACATACAAAATGGAGCTCCAGCCCAGGCCCTGCCACTCGCCGGTCCACACATACAGGTGCCGGAAAGCTTCCCTACTGCCACGAATGTCTACATAATCTTTAATGTCAAAAATGCGGATGAAGTAAGCCATAAAGCCGGTGACCGGGTTCAGAACGGTGTTGATCATACCGACCAGGACCACCACAGAGATAAAGTGGGGAACATAAGAAACTCTCTGGGTAACCTTCTTCAGGATCTTACCGGTGTTAATGTGGATACACAGCGCCAAAATAATGGGAGGCCAGAAGCCTACCAACAAGCTATAGCCTGCGATGGCAACGGTGTTCCAAACAACTTCTTTCCAAAGATAGTAGCCGAAGAATTTGTCAAAGTTTTTCAGGCCGACCCATTCACTGCCCCAGATACCGGCCCGGGGAGAGAAGGTCTTGAAGGAGACCTGAATACCGTACATAGGTACGTAATGGAAAAGAATCAGATAGAACATAGGCAGGCAGACCATCAAGTGCAGCTGCCAGTTAGCCTTGAAGTTAGCCCAGAACTTTTCCATTCTGGAGCTGTAGACCGACTGATTCTCAATTCTCACAGTAGGATTTGCCACTTGTTTCATTCCTTTCTTTGTTATACAGCACCGGTTACATCTATGCAATCGGTGTGTAACCACAGACTGGGAGGTGCTTGGCAGTTTTCAGCCCCTTGCATTCTTCAAAAGATAAGGATACGCGCAAAACAATCGTATGTGTTTTCCGCGGGCTGATATGTCGGAGAATGCAAGCGACCGAAAACTTGTGGAATTCGTGTCCTCTCCAGTTAATTCAGCGCAAGCCGGGAGTTGCCTCCCGGCTGCGCGTAAATGCGTGGTGGATTATTTGCCAAGCCGCTCCAGCTGGCGCTCGTAGATCTTCTGATCCTGCTCAACGATCTTATCCAGACCGTCGTCCTTCAGGGTCTTCAGGTACTTGTTCCAGGTAGCATCGCTGTTGATGTCTTCCTGACCGGTGATGAAGTAAGTCTGGTACTTGCTCGTACGGTTGGGAACATTGATACGCTCCATCTGGGTCTCTTCCTGCTCGGCAGCGGTGAGAATCAGAGGCATACAAGTGACCTTGGGGTTGTGCTTTGCAGCAGCTTCGTCGTACAGTTTGGAGGATTCCGCGTGCATCTTCAGGCGGCGGATCATGCCGGCAGTAACGTCCTTTTCGTCAACCTGTGCAGATTCGTACTCAGCGTTGGTGTTCAGAGTGCAGTGCACCAGGCCCCAGTTGTCAGCGTGCTGCGCGGTGTCCTTATACTTGATGATCTTGAACTCTGCGGGGATGCCGATCAGAGACACAGCGCCCTCGTCAGCCTCGGTCCAGTCGGTGCCCTTGTTGCCGTAACGGTTACGGATAGCGCCTTCCTTGGTCCACAGCTTCATCATAACCTCGAAAGCCTTTTCGGGGTTCTCGCAGTCACCGGAGATGAAGTTTTTCAGCTTACAAGTGGTAGCGCGGCGGACAGCATTGCCCCAGGTCTGCAGAGGCTCATACTGATCCAGAACAGGGCTGGAGTCGGAGGAATGCAGTGTCAGGTGGCCAAGAACGATGCCGCCCTTGGCAACACCGTCAGCGGGGGTGAACATGCTCTTGAGCTCAGCGCCGGAGGAGGTGAACACCAGGGAGGACAGCAGGCCTTCCTTGTACAGCTGACGGATGAACTTCAGGCCTTCACGGTACTCGTCGGTGGTACCAACCCTAACCAGCTTGCCATCCTCAACAATGTAGCCGGTAGCCCTATCGTAGTAAGTAAAGGTGTTGAGCAGCCAGTCGATAACGAAGCAGCTCAGGTTGCCGTTAACGGAAGCCATCAGAGGAATTTCGTCCTTCTGACCGTTGCCGTTGCAGTCGGTCTTCTGGAATGCGCGCAGAACCTTCAGCAGTTCGTCGTTGTTGGTGGGCTTGCTCATACCGACCTTGGCCAGCCATTCCTTGTTGATCCAGGTCTGGTAGTACATGGAGTCGACCAGAGAGGTTTCCATGGTGGGAACAGCGTAGATCGCGCCGGTCTCGGGGTTGGTCATCTGCAGGATGGTGTTTTCCTGATCCTGCTCGGACAGCTCCTGCAGACGGGTCCAGAAGGTCTTGGAAGCGCCTTCCTTGTCTGCGAACAGGTCCTGCATATCATAGAAGTAACCTTCCTGGCCGTAACGGTTACGGGTGACAGCGTCCAGCTCGATGCCGATCAGAATGTCGGGCAGAGGCAGACGGGCTGCGATGGTGGTGGAGATCTGGGTAGCAACGTCGGTGCCGCCTGCGTATTCCACGAAGGTCAGCTTAACGCCGCACTCTTCTTCCAGCCACTTGGTCATGGTATTCTCAGTGTAGCTGGAGATGTACATGCTGGGAGCAAGGCCGACAGTCAGATTAACCACATCGCCGTCGCCGTCCTTGTTGGTGTCGGTCTTCTTGCCGCCACAGGCCACCAGGCCCAGGACAAGAACGAGCGCCAAAAACAGTGCCAAAAACTTTTTCATTTCTTTTCCTCCTTGCGATTGTTATGCTGTGGGGAAAGACCCCCTTACATACAAAGCAAACTATGTTTTTAAAGCAGGGAAGGGTGAGCCTTCCGCACTTTACCGGGATATTTTAACACATCCGGTATGAAATTACAATATAGCAAAAACCACAAAATGAGACCGCCAACATTTGGCACTTTGCACAAAAGTGTTGGGGCGCGACACCTTTTTTGTCCTTTTTGCCCCCAAAATCGTCTTTCGAAAACTTTTCTCAAGATGGGTTTTTGTGGAAAATGCCGACGAAAAATATTCGTCGGCATTTTGTGTTTACTTTTGTTCGGCCAGCAGGTCGGCCAGGGTGATGCCCTCAAAAAACTCGTCCACCATTTTGTCAAGCTTTTCCCACATAGGCAGGGTGTGGCAGCAAGTGGCCCGGCTGCAGGCGGCAGGGCCCTGGGTGGTGCAGGAGACGGTGTTGAGGCTGCCCTCGGTCAGCTTCAGAATGCTGCCGACGGTATACTCCTCCGGCTTGCGGTTTAACCGATAGCCGCCGCCTTTGCCGTGAATGGCGTCCACAAAGCCGGCCTTGCTCAAAACCGTCATAATAGACTCCAGATATTTCTGGCTGATGCCCTCTGCTTCGGCAATTTCCTTTAAAGGAATATAGTTCTCGGTGCCGTGCAGCACAAAGTAGACCATCACCCGCAGAGCATATCTGCCCTTTGTACTAACTATCATAAGCGGACCAAAAGTTGAGAGAAGCCGGACTGCAATCGTCCTTCCCCTCAACATACCTTTCTTTTATTGATGATTAACGCTCTGAAACACATAAGTGCCGGAAATTCCAGTTTTCGGCCGATAGCTTGCCGTCAGGTCAAGTAAAATTCCGCAGGGAATACCCGTCGGTATTTTCAAGGGATTTTGCGCAGAGATGGCGGCAAGAAATCGCCGAAAACCGATTGTTTGTCCGGCTTTTCTCAACTCAATGGCAGTGGGCGCAGTTTTCGCAATCCGGAAACTGCTTTTTGTCGTAGGGGATGTTGTTCTTCTCGAAATAATCCCGCAGTGCGGACTTGATGGCCTCCTCTGCCAGCACGGAGCAGTGCAGCTTGTGAGCAGGAAGACCCTCCAGTGCCTCCGCCACCGCCTTGTTGGTCAGCTCGGCGGCCTCGGAGATGGGCTTGCCCTTGATCATTTCGGTAGCCATAGAGCTGGAAGCGATGGCGCTGCCGCAGCCAAAGGTCTCAAACTTGACATCCACGATAATATCCTTTTCAATTTTCAGGTAGATCTTCATAATATCGCCGCACTTGGCGTTGCCTACCGTACCCACGCCGTCAGCGTCCTCAATGACGCCCACATTCCGGGGGTTCATAAAATGGTCCATAACGACTTCACTATACAAAGCCATAGTTTTTCTCCTTGATAAAATGCAGAATGCAGAATGCATAATGCAGAATGAATGTGTCAGCTTCGCTGACGATTTTTATTGCGGGCGGATGATATCCGCCCCTACATTTTTTAGAGAATATATTCTCTTACGCCGTTTTGCAGGTCTCGCCAGACGGGGCTCATATTGCGCAGCAGCTGCACCACTTCCGGCACAGCGGTGAGGATATGGTCGATTTCTTCTTCCGTATTGTAGTGGCTCAGGGACAGCCGCAGAGAGCCGTGGGCCACATCGTGGACCCGGCCGATAGCCAAAAGCACATGGCTGGGGTCTAACGAGCCGGAGGTGCAGGCCGAGCCGGAGGATGCGCACACGCCCTTGGCATCCAGGTACAAAAGCAGGCTTTCGCCCTCGATGCCCTCAAAGCAGAAGCTTACATTGCCGGGCAGCCGGTTGACCGGGTCACCGTTTAAGGCGCAATGGGGAATCTCCTTAAGGCCGGCAATCAGCTTATCCCGCAGGGCAGTGACCTTTTTGGCATTCTCTTCCAGGTTTGCGCAGGCATCTTCCATAGCCGCCGCCAGACCCATAATGCCGGGGATATTCTCTGTGCCGGCACGCTTGCCACGCTCCTGGGCGCCGCCTTCGATCAGATTGGTCAGGGGCAGGCCTCTGCGCACATACAGCGCGCCTACGCCCTTGGGACCGTGGAACTTATGGCCGGAAAGGCTTAACATATCAATATTCTGCGCTTTCACATCCACCGCGATATGACCGATGGCCTGGACCGCGTCGGTGTGGAACACCACGCCCTTTTCCTTACAAATCCTACCGATCTCGGCAATGGGCAGCACCGAGCCGATCTCGTTGTTGGCGTACATGGTGGTCACCAGGCAGGTGTCCTCCCGGATGGCATCGGCCACCTGGGCGGCGGTGATGTTATGACCCTCTTTCACATCCAGAAGGGTAACCTCAAAGCCCTCTTTTTCCAGCTTGTTCAAGGTGTGCAGCACTGCG
>JAGBVD010000061.1 GCA_017630495.1 Oscillospiraceae bacterium | reverse complement strand
TTCAGGTCTGCCGGGTAGCCCAGGCTCCACAGATACTCGGAGGTGGGGTTTGCCCAGCTGAAGTTCCAGATAAACTTGGGGTTGGAGTTCAGGCAGTTGGCCTTGATGTAATTGATATGCTTTTCCAGGTTGCGCTTGTTGGTGCCGGTGTAGGTCCCTTCGGAAGCGCCGGAGTTGTTCATCTCGTGCAGGATCACCACATCCCACACCTGGTCATTCAGACCCTGGCGCAGAGTAGTCTGCTTGGTCTGGCTGCTCTTTTCGCCGGTTTCGGGATCATAGGAGTAGTTATAGTAGACATATACCGGTGCATCAGAGGATTCAAAGCCAAGATGCTGGGAAACAGTGCAGCCGCTATAGTACATATTGCCGATCATCACTTTCTGATTCGGCATCTGGGCTGCAAACACCTTGTAAAGCAGGTTGGTGGCATCCACCGTGTGGCTGTTGCCGATGGCCAGGATGCGCAGAACATTCTTTTCTGCATTGGGATCTTTGCTGTTAGCATTCTGGACCTTGGTGGGATCTTTCAGGTTGGGCGTATTCCACTTGTCCACCACGCTCTTGACGGTGGGCAGCTTATACATCTTCAAAACGCCCTTTCTCTGGACATCGGTCAGATCATCCCACTTGGTGTCGATACCCTCCAGCTGCTCCTGGAAAGAACGCCGTCTGACGCTTCCCAGGACCACATTGCCGTTTGTCAGCTTAATGTAAGCCACACCGTAGATGGGCATCTGTGCGTTGCGCGTGTTGATGGAGGCGCCATTTTCTTCCTTCATAACGCCGGTGATCAAAGCGGAGGTGCTGTCCGCATCCGCCTCACCGAATTGGGCGCCATCCAGCTTGGTGTAGACCACGTTGCCGGAGCGGTAAACAATGCCGTCTTCATACAGCAGTGTACCTTCCGCCTTCAGATCTGCTTCTGTAGGTGCGCCGGAGAGGCTGAAGGCAATGCCGTAGCTTTCCACCAGGTCCTTAACTACCTCATCACCGTCAAAGCGATGCTTGAAGTACAGGCCGGGAGAAGCTTTGCCGTTTTCATCCTTGTTATCCGCCCGGAGCACCAACTGATCGATGTTCAGCCGGGCCTCTTGGAAGGTGGTCCAGCCCTCCTCGTCGGTGATGGGGATGTACTGGGTCTTGCCGTCGGCGCTGGCCGGAGCATTTTCCACCTGGCCGTTTACCTTAGCAAGTTTTATTTTACCGGTACCCTTGCAGTCGGCAAACTGGATCGACTTGCCCTGGGCCACATTGAAGGTGCAGTTGACTTGTTGGCCCTTGATGTCCCACAGCAGGTTGCTCTGGATGTTACAGGTTGCGGTGCTGGAAAGGCCTTGTTCCAGCATCACGACGCGAGAGCCGTCAGGCAGGGTATCCAGCACATTTTGCAGGACATTTTCCGGGTTTGCCGTCTGATCTCCTCTATCGCTATAGTCGCCGTAAATATACTCACCGGTCTGGCTGTTCTGGGCCACATAGTGGGTAATCAGCCGCATAATGACCTGGCCGTCGTGGATCTCCGGATAGTACCGCCGGCTTCCGTCCCAGGAGGTAATGGATGCCAGAGAGGTGTCGGCATTGTTAATCGCGTTGCCGATGACCACATCCTTAACCATACCGGACATCAAAACGGTGCCAGTATAGTTGCCGTCGATATGCAATCGCTGCGTTTCAGAACTGCCCCCGATGTAGAACAAATCCTCAATATTGGCATCTCCCGCCAGAGTAACCTGTCCATAGACGGTGATGTCTTTGCCGTTTATCTGGCCGGAGGTAATATAGCCTTCCTTGGTCTGGCCTCCCCGGAAGTAAGCGTGGCCGGTGGAGGCAACCAGAACCGTGCCGCCGGCGTTACTAACACCGGTGCCTTCCAGATAGCCACCATGCAAATGGAACTCGCCTCCCACATATACGACGCCACCGTTGGCAGGTCTGCGGGAATTGGCATCATAGCGGTAGGTGCCGCTGTAAATATACAGCTGACCACTATGATTGACGTTGAACAGGCCGCCATCGTGCATTGCGTCAAAACCGGTGACATTGGCACCGCCCTTGCTGTCCAGAATGGTCAGCTTGCCGCCGTCTTCGATGTACAGTGTGCGGTAAATGTTCAGATCCTGACCGTTAAGGTCAATGCAAACCTCCACGCCGTCGGGCACGGAAATGCCCACCAGGTCTGTTTCACCGGACAGATAGTAGTGGCCGGAGGTAAAGGTTCTTTCAAAGGGCAGACGGCCGTCTGCCACGATCTGGGTCAGATCACTCCAGATAGCCTCTTCGCCGCAGTGCTGGCACTTGCCTTCTGTGGTGGCCACCGCTTCGTGGTCTTCTGTCAGGAAGTCCAGCATAACATCCAGCTGTTGTACCACAGCCTCGCCGGTGCCCTTTGCATAACGGGTGCCGTTACTTTCGTAAGTACCCACCACATAGGTGATCTCATCGTCGGAGGCCGCCAGATCATAGTTGGTCTTGTCGGGCATATAGCCGCCGCCGGGGGAATTGGTCACGCCCAGAATAAAGGGATTGGTATGATCTGCCTTCAGGTCATCCCACAGGTTTGTGCCCTCGTCGCCATAATGGTCGAAGATCTCTGCGGTCACGGAGACCAGCTCAAAGTCCTGGCCGATGGTCAGGGCGTTAAGGGTCACCTCGTTATAGTAATCGCCAACACTGTCCTTGTGCTTATAGTTGGTGCTTAAGCGGTTTGCCTCGTCCACAGAGCTGATGCGCACGTGCTTGTCGCTGTAAACCCGTGTGCCGTCAGTATCGTCGCTCAGAACGGGATAACCCTTGCTGTCTACTATCATATCGCCATTTGCGTCCACATAGTAGTAAAGGGTATCCTTGTGGTAGATCCGCAGACCGATGGCACCGCCGTTGGCGGTGTACTCCGCGGTGTAGCGGCCCGAAGCGATATACTCAAAGATGTTGGAATGCTGATAATCGGTCTGATAGACCTGCCGCAGGGCTTTGATCTCGCCGCCGTCTTCGTTGATCTTCTCTGCGTCATCCAGCACAGTCAGGGCCAGCTGGGCCAGCTCTGTGCCGAAGATGTTGACCTGCTCCTGGGTACTGATGCGCTGCCAGGCGCCTTCCGTAGCCAGGATCTCCATATTGATGCCGCCGGTCTCACCCTGGAGGAAGGATGCCCGGTAGCCATTATAGGCCATAGCATTGCGCAGGGCGTTGACCATACCGCCGCTGACGGTGTGGAAGCCGATATCCTGGCCATCCTCGTTGTTGCCGAGAACGCCGGAGTTAGAGGGCAGGTGTCCGCGCCAGTTGATCATTGCCACCGGCTGTTTGCCGGAGTCGTTGCTGAACCGGAATTCCACCACCCGCAACGTATCGTCTGCTTCCACATTCTCTTCCCAGTGGGTAACAATACGGACTTCCTTGATGGTGTCGGTGACCGTGCCGGTGGCTTCGTCATACTCATAAACATAGTGCCGAAAGCCTACGCCCTTCCAGTCGCCGTTAAAGCCGTTGCCGGCATAATAGGTAACGGGTTCCGCGTCAGGATCCACCTTCCAGATATGGCCGGATTCGGGGTCAGCAATGGTATTTCCGTTTTCGTCCAGCAAAGCCTTCTGCTCGGTGATCCGGAAATGCCGGGATGCGGTGAAAAGCACATCCAGATCGCCTACCACAGACGCATAGGTCTGCTCGGTGACCGCAGCGGTGCCGTCCGTCTGCATCTCGTTAAGCAGATCGCCAATGACCTGCTCTTTGTTGGTGCCGTCATTATCATTAAAGTACGCCTTGACATTCAGAGAGCCTTCGTACATATCCGCCCAGGACCGGTCGGCCAGCGCTTGGCGGGCGGCCTCTACCAGCTGGGTATAGAGAATGTCGTTATACCGCTTTGCTTCGTCGCTTTTGCTGTCTCCAGCCATTTCCGGCGCAAAGTGGTTGTGGCTGCCGTTAAAGAAGATGCAATCCTCGGTGAGGTTGTACTGCTTGAACTCCTCACCGTTGAGCAGGGTATCCATAACCTCCGGACCGTAGTTGCCGTTGTAGCCCCACAGCAGGTCCAGGGTAAACATCAGAACCGTCTTGCCATTGCTGTCGGTGATGGCGGTACAGGTGGCGAAAATGCCGTCATTTTCATCTACCATGCCGTCGCCGCTATCGTCCAGCTTTTCTGCCAGAGCCAGACGGTTGTCGTTATTGCCGTGGCCGGCCATCGGCAGGGGCATAATGGTGCCATCTTCCGCATAGGGGTTGATGTCCACCTTGCTGTAGCCTACCAGGTAAGCATCCCGGCCGGTGGTCAGGCTGTTGTCCTCGGTTTCCGCCGCGAAGGCCACCGGGGGCATCAGACTCAGAGCCATTGCCAGCACCAAAAGCATTGCTAACATTCTCTTCTTCATAAAATAAGCCTCTTTTCTGCCGAATTTGCTTATATCTAACTATTTTACTATACAAAAAAAGTACCCCAAAAGCAAGGATTTCCCAGCTTTTGAGGTGCTTTTTGGCACTATTTACAAATTCTTTTGCCACCCTTTGTGCAAGTTACCCTTTTATCCATTCACAATC
>JAGBVD010000060.1 GCA_017630495.1 Oscillospiraceae bacterium | reverse complement strand
CCCAAGCCCACCCTGGGTCATTATGAGCCCATCGAAAAGGTGGCAGACAAGTTTGAAGGTATGTCTGACGAACTGCGTAAGCACACTTACATTAAGGATTGATTTTATGCATTATTTTGGCATTATCGGCTATGGCGGTATGGCTTCCTACCACCATTTGCGGATAGAAAAGCCGGAACAGATCCGGTTTAAGGCTGCTTTTGATATTGCGCCTGCCCGTTTGGAAAAGGCAAGAAAAGATGGCCTGATTGCCTATGACAATCTGGATGCGCTTCTTAACGACGAGCAGATCGATACGATCCTGGTGGCAACCCCCAACGATTCCCATAAGGAATATGCCATTGCCGCGATGGAGGCGGGCAAAAATGTCATCTGCGAGAAGCCGGTGGCGCTGAATGCCCAGGAATTGGCGCAAATGCTGAAGGTAGCTGAAAAACACGGTGTGGTTTTTACTGCCCACCAGAACCGTCGTATGGACGAGGACTACCGGATCATCAAAAAGATCTATGATGAGAATATGCTGGGCGATGTGTTTCGCATCGAATCCCGGGTGCAAGGCTCCCGGGGCATTGCCGACACCTGGCGCAGACGCAAGGATAAAGGCGGCGGTATGCTCTATGACTGGGGTGTGCATCTGATCGACCAGATCCTTTGCCTGGTGGATAGTCCGGTGGTGTCTGTGTTTGCGGAATTTCAGCAGATCACCCAGACCGAGGTGGACGATAATGTGCGCCTGACCATGACCTTCCAAAACGGCCTTTCCGCTTTGGTGGAGATCGGTCTGTGCAACTACATTATGCTGCCTCTTTGGTATATGGCCGGCAAAACCGGCACAGCCCAAATTGATTACTGGGATTTAAGCGGAAAAATGCATCTTCTCATTGACAATGACATCAAATTTGAAGACGAGATCCCCAGTACGCTGGTGGGACCGTCCATTACCTTGGCCCCCCGGGCGGAGGATACGATGGCGGTAGCACCGCTACCCAAGGCAGATGTGGACAAGGCATTCTTCTATAAGAATTTCCTGGATGTGCTGGACGGCAACGCAGAGCTTTGCATCAAACCCCAGGAGATTATGCGCTGTATGCAAATTATGGATCTGGCATTTTTGTCCGGCAAGGAAAAACGCGTAATGAATTGCAAGATTTAAGGAGGAATCACTGTGGTTAGAATTGGCATTATCGGTGTGGGCGGTATTGTACAGGGCGTACATATCCCCGGCATTCAAAAGGCAAAGGGCGGCAAGATCGTTGCCATTTGCGATACCAACCCCGAAACCCTGAAAAAAGTCGGCGATCTTCTGGACATTCCGGAAAAGTATCGCTTTGAAAACCATCTGGACTTGATTGCCTGCGAGGAAGTGGATGCGGTGGAGATCTGTACCCCCAACCACCTGCATGTGCCAATGTCTTTGGATGTGATGAAGACCGGCAAGCCTTTCCAGGTGGAAAAGCCTCTTTCCATCAATAAGGAAATTGCCGCATCTTTGGGCGAGGCTTTGAAGGAAAACTTTGTTCCCAATATGATGTGCTTTTCTTACCGTTACTGCTCTGCAGTGCGTTATGCAAAGGATATTATCCAACAGGGTCTTCTGGGCGATGTGATCCATATCAATGTGGAGTATTTGAAAGACAGCGCCCTTTGGAAGGGCCGCGGTATGGAGTGGCGCTTTGAAAAGAAATGCGCCGGCACCGGTGTTCTGGGCGATCTGGGTGTACACCTGATCGATATGGCCCAGTTCCTGGTGGGTAAAATGACCCGGGTCTGCAGTAAGGCCGTGATCGTTGTCAAGGAACGGCCCATCCCCGGCACAGACAAGATGGGTAAGGTGGAGACCGACGATTTCTGCAACTTCCTTGCAGATTTTGAAGGCGGCGCTGCCGGTGTGTTCTCCGTAACCCGCTGCGCTATCGGCCAGGGCAACACCATCAAGTACGCCATTTACGGTACAAAAGGTATGATTGCCTTTGACCTGAATAAGCCTGACGAGCTTTCTGTCTGCATCGGTGATGTGGATGTGGACACCCGCGGCCAGCACACCGTTAAAGTGCCCAAGAAGTATCAGGTTTCCCAGGAGCAGACCTTTATCGATATGGTCCAGGGAAAAGAATGTCAGTATCTGCCTACGGTGGAAGACGGCGTACAGTGCCAGAGAATTCTGGACACTCTGCTGGAATCTTCCGAAAAGAGATGCTGGATGGATCTGTAAGAGAGGAGAATGATTATGTTTAACTATCGTGTAAAAATTGGCTTGATTCCTATGCGTCGTAACACCACCGACCGTCCCCGGGGCGCCAGCTGGAACTGGTATTCTCCCGAGCAGAGATGCATTCAGGTGGTAGGCTATATCAAGGAGCATTTTTCCCAAGATGTGGATTTTGTAGATACCAAGGGTCTGGGCATCAACGACCTGATCTATGACGGCAAGACCGCCAAGCAGGCCATTGAGCGTATGAAGCAGGAAGATGTGGATGCCATTATGATTATCAACTGCAACTTCGGCAACGAAGAAGCAGGCGCTGACATTGCAAAAGCCATCGGCAAGCCTGTGCTGATCTATGCGCCTCTGGATGAGGAGTATAGCCCGGACGGCACTCGTACCACCGACTCCCAGTGCGGTCTGTTCGGCCTTTCCCGCCAGCTGCAGCGCCTGAAGGTGCCCTTCTCCCACGTGCCCAGCTGCCGAGTAAATGAGCCGGAATTTGAAACTGCCTTTATGAAGTTTGTCCGTGTCAGCTGCATGGTCAAGAACTTCAAGGGTATGCGTATCGGTCAGGTCGGTCCTCGCCCCGCGCCTTTCTACTCTGTTATCTACAACGAAAGCGAGTTGCTGGAGAAATTCGGCATCCGTGTGGTGATGATCAACTTCGCTGTCTTTGAGCAGCGCATGAAGACAACACCCGAGACCCACGCAGAGGAAGTGGCCAAGTTTGCCGCGTATTTCCGTGAGAACTATCAGCATGACGAGCTGACACCCCAGTATGTGGAAGCAATGGCAACAATGGCCGTGGTGTATAAGAACCTGTTTGAAGAGTTTGACCTGGACATTATGGCTACTGAGTGCTGGACAGCTACACCGTTGATGTTCAACGGTTTGGCACCCTGCGCTGCTATGGGCGCGCTGAACGATCTGGGCTATATGATCGCCTGCGAAAACGACATTCACTGCGCTATGACTATGGCACTTTTGAAATCTGCCACCTTGGGCAAGGGCATTCCCGTGTTTGGTGAATTTACCGTTCGCCATCCGGAAAAGAAGGACACCGAGCTTCTGTGGCACTGTGGCCAATTCCCTCTGTCCCAGAAAGCGCCCGACTGCCAGGCAAAGCTTGTCAATCAGCGCCAGTGGTTCCGTGGCAAGGATGGTACTTACACCGCTGCCAGAATTGATCAGGACTGTGGCAACTATGTGATCCTGCCCCTGCTGTGCAAGACTACCGATGGCCCTGATACCAACGGTACATACATCTGGGCAGAGTTTGAAAACCTGATGAAGGTAGAAGAAAAGCTGCTGCAAGGACCGTACATCCATCACTTTATCGAGATCGAAGGCGATTACCGTGACGAGATCGCTGACTTCTGCAGATATATTCCCGAACTGACCAGGGATAGCCTGTAAGGCAGGGTGACTTATGGAAAATTTGCGTAAAAAGAATCCTGGCCTTACGCTGTACACCATCTATGATGCGGAGTTTGCTCCTTATGGTAGAATTCGTACAGACATTGATGCCCAGGAACTGATTTCTGAAGCCAGAAAGATTCCTATGCCGGAAGAGGGCAGTGCTTATGTTCCCTCTGTGGAAGCTTTTGAAGCACTGCCGGTGGCCGGTCAGATCAAGGATCGTCTTTTTGGCGGCTTGGCTACCCAGGTAGGTTACTGCTACGGACACAGCAGTTTGCTCAATGCCTTGGAATGGCACATTGGCAGTGAGCTGAATGTGGCGGCTACACCCTTCGTGCTGTTTTTGGCACGGCAGGAAGATTTGGCGGACAACAAGCTATGCAGCAGCATGATCAAGGCTTTTTATGTGCCGGAAGGCGCAGTGGTGGAGATCTATGAAGGTACATTGCACTTCTGCCCCTGCGAGACCAGTGAAAAGGGTTTTGGCTGCGTAGTCGGTTTGCTGGAGGGTACAAACATTCCTCACGAGCAGCCCGTATCGGACAAGGTGCTGTTTAAAAAGAACAAGTGGCTGATTGCTCACAATGAAAATACCGCCTTGATTGAAAAGGGAATCGTTCCTGGAATCAGCGGTGAAAATCTTCAACTGAAATACTAAAGAAATCGACCTGCATCCTCACGATGCAGGTCGATTTTTGTCAGATAATTATGATTGCTTTTTGCCTTTTTGTGTGTTATGATGTAAATAGGGAATTCTTTAAGAAAATACAGGATTTTTTGTGGTATTTTCCGTATAGAATATAGTTTTGTGCGTATTTTCTAATTTTGAGAACGCGAGGATATGTTATGCCAACTACGAACAATGCTTCAGTAAAAGTGAATAAGAAAACACGCGACGGTATTCGTTGGTTGATGGTGGCTTATGATACAGCCACATTTGTTGCCCTTTGGTGGGTATATTTTGCGTTGTTGCCGATTATCGCAGGTGTAAGATCTCCGGATATGCGATCTGCAGGGATTTATCTGTTGGTTAACTATACGATCTTCCTAGGCTTCCGTCTGCTTCGGGACTCCTACAAACAAATTCTGCGTTATGGCGCGCCCCAGGCTTTTTCCAGAGAGCTGCAGGCCACCGCTTGCGCAGCAATTCTGCTTGTACCGGTCAACTACATTCTGGATCAGCACCATCTGGTCCCATATCCGCTGCCCTTTACATTTTTGATTGCCTTTACAGCACTGTATGTAATCGTTAGTATTCTGGCAAGATTCGCTTATTATCATTTTTACACCAGAGCTCTGGAAGACACAAAGTTTGGACGCTTTCTGCGCAAGATGATTACCTTACTGTTCCGGGTGGATTTTGATTCCAAGGTTCCCGGCGCTGTACTGCCCTTTGGCGCGCAGGTGGCGGCAACGACCGGCCCGATCAATGAACTGCAGAAGATTATCGATCAGTTTGCAATTCACGGAGATGTTACCCTCATTGAGCAGATCAATAAGGGCTATATCAACCGTACCTACTATGTGGAAACTCTTTCTCAGCGGGGACATATTCACAAGTACACCTTGCAGCGCATCAATACCAATGTGTTCCCGGATGTGGATGCACTGATGGACAACTTTAAACTTACCACCGAGCATTTGTACGGCAGATTGGATCTGCCGGGACAGCATACCCGCGGTTCGATTCCGCGTTTCCGGCAGACAAAAGACGGACGGCCCTATTTTAAGGACGATACCGGTTGCTGGCGTATGCTGACCTACTTTGACCATGTGTATTCTGTGGATCTCCCGGAAACGACAGAGGTGTTTTATAATGCCGGTATTGCCTTTGGCAATTTCATGAGTGAGATGTCAGATGTCCCGGTGGAGGACGTAAAGACGGTTATCCCCAATTTCCACAACACTCTCAGCCGTTATCAGAACCTGGAAAAGTCCATTGCAAAGGACCCCAAGGGTAGGGTTTCCCAGGTGCAGCCGGAAATTGATTTTGTCCGGGCAAGGGCAGACCAATACGGCATCATCAGTCAGGCACTGGAAAGTGGAGAAATTCCCACGAGAGTTACTCACAACGATTGTAATCTCAACAACATTCTTTTTGATGATGAGACCAATTTGCCGGTGGCAATCATTGATTTGGATACGGTTATGCCTTCCTCACCGCTGTATGACTTTGGCGACAGTATCCGCATTGGCACCAACACCGCCAAGGACGACGAAAAGGACTTGAGCAAGGTTTCCTGCAATCTGGAGTTATTTGAAGCCTATGCCCGTGGTTATCTGGAAGCCTGCGGCAAAATGCTGACTAAGAAGGAACTGGAGCTGCTGCCTTATGCGGCGCTGATCATTACTGCGGAAGACGGCATCCGTTTCCTGATGGACCATATTGACGGAGACACTTATTACCACATCTACTACCCGGGTCAGAATCTGGACAGAGCCAGAACACAGCTGAAGCTGGTGGAAGATATGGAGCAGAAATTACCCCAAATCAAAGAAATTATACGCAGTATCTGTCAGGAACTTTCTTTGGAAATTTAACAGTTTGGAGTGTAGCTTATGGAAAGCATAAGAGCCATTATTCCTGCTGCCGGTAAAGGTACCCGCTTGCAGGCAATCAGTGGTGATTTGCCCAAGGCGATGTTTCGGGTAAATGGAAAGCCAATGCTGGAAATCGTTTTGGAAAATATAAACTTTGTAAGGCCCGAGGATATTTATGTCGTTGTTGGCTACGGCAAAGAAAAGATTATCGACAATTTCGGCGATTGCTATCATTATGTGGAGCAAAAGCAGCAGTTGGGTACCGGCCACGCGGTTATGGAATGTGCCGAAGCCTTTGAAGGCTATGAAGGCAGCGTACTGGTTACCTTTGGCGATATGCCGCTGTTTCGCCGGGAGGAAATGCTGAAAATGTGTCAGCAGCACCAACAAAGTGGCGCGGACTGCACATTGATGACAGCAGAAAATCCCAACCTTACTATGTGGGCGAGAGTTGCCCGGGATGCGGATGGTAAGTTCCAGGCCATTGTGGAGGGCAAGGATTGCACACCACAGCAGGCGCAGATCAAAGAACTGTTTTCCGGTGTGATCGTGTTTAACAGCAAATCGCTGTTTCATGTGCTGCCGCAGGTTGGCTGCGCCAATGTGCAGAAGGAATACTATTTGACAGAAGTGCCGGAGCTGATGGCAAAGCAGGGCATGAAAGTGGAAACCTTCTTTATTAAAGATGGCAACGACCTGCATGGTATCAATACGCCGGAAGATCTGGAAATGTGCGAAAAGATCCTCAAAGAGCGTTACGCAATGGTATAACAATAAAAGGACTATGACAGATGTCATAGTCCTTTTTGCGTTAAATGCCGTCCATAATGTGCATGTTACGCAGGTTGCCATTTTGGATTTGTTCGGTGATGGCATAGGCGTGGGCGGTTAGTTGATCACCTTGGAGTGGGGAAATACCTTGGGTGCGAAATGCATCGCAAATAATACGCGCAATTTGCTCTGCAATAGGAGCTGGATCGTCAGCAGGAATCAGTGATGTGAGTACTGCTCCGATATCGCTTAGTAACGGCAAGTCCCGAATGCCCCGATAGGCCCATTTATAGAAAGGCTCATATTGATTGTTAAGAAGATACACAGCGGAAATGGCGTGGCGGATAAATTCCATACAGCAAAGCTGAGCAGCTTCCCGGTCGTTACGCTGTAGGCAGCGGGGCAGATTGTATTGACCGGCTTGCCCCATCAAAACGGTGTGGGCCGCTAGTTTTTTCAGCCGCACATCCTCCGGATAACCGGCAAGCAAAACCTTTCGCACAGCAGTAAATACACCTAAATCATCCCGCCAAACCTCACCGCTGCAGGCGGCACGCAATGCGGCAGGGGGGAGGGCGAGCCAATGGTCATTAGATTGGGGCGCAGTTTCTGCACCAAGAAACTGACCGTAAAAATCCTCGATAATCAGCACACCGTGGCGGTTGCCGCCGACGGGAGAAAGAGGCGCTCTTTCAAAACCGAGAAAAGTTTTTGGCAGTTTGGCATAGGCCCGTTCCAAAGAAAAACCGAATTTTTCATAGTCTGATCGGGTGATGAATAAACAAAAACCCGGCTCGAAATCGTGGTCTTGGGAGATTCCATCGTCAAAACCCAGACATTCGGAGCCTTCTCCCACCAAACCTACCGCGATCCGGTCCATCACATCTGCAAACTGGTTTTGCAGCATAGGCAGACCGTAGGTTTCATAGTATTTACGCGATAACTCAATGCCTTGCATACAGTTCCTCCGAAAGCTTGGAAAGCCGTCTTGCCACCTCTTCCATACCAAAGTGCTGATAGGATGGCGCGCACTTGGAAAGTACAAAAGCAAGATAGCCGTTTTGCTCGATGGTCTTGTCGTCCAGAATTTCCAGGCCATTTTCCAAACAAGCAGTAATGTCCGCGTCTGATCTTTCTTCCCAAAGCTCATATAAATGGGCCATATTCAGATAGGTGACGGCACCGTCCAGACGGCCTTTTTCCTCCGCCAGCACCACAGCCAGTGCGCTTAAATAACAATCCTCCGCTTCTTGGTAACGGCCCAAATCCACCAGAGTCAACGCGTAGTTATTATAAAAACCGCCAAAGAGAAGATCGTCTTCGGGAAGGTTTTCTTTGTAGATGGAAAGGGTGTTTTGGTAAAGGGGAAGTGCTTGCTCCGCACGACCGAAAGCTTTCAGGGTGGTGGCGGCATTGAGGAAAATGGTGGCAGAGGAAACGGTGTCCCAAGCATCCAGCTTTTCAATCAGCTCCAAACTCCGGGAAACAGCCTCCATAGCCTTTTCTTCATTGCCGATTTTGCGGAAATAGCCAAGCTGTTCGTTAACGACGGAGAGTTCTCCCTGCTTGTCCCGCAGGGTAAAAGCTTCCTGTCGCCAGTAGTCCAAAAGACGACCTGCACCGGCCATGTCGTTGCAGGCAAAATGCTCGTCCAGCTTTTCAATGACTCGCTGAACGGAAATTCTGCCGATGGGGCCCTCCGGGTCTTGGTGCTTGTAGCCGCAGGAGGCACAGCCAAAATTAAATTTCAAATCATCCAGTTCCATTGTGTTTTCCCTTTCAGGCGCGTGTGAGTGTGTGCAAAAGATAGGTCAGTGCCAACAAATCGGCGCTGCCGCCGGGGGAGAGGTTCTTCTCTATAAATTCCATATCCAGCTTCTGGATTACAGAAATCTCAGGGAATGGATTGTCTTTTAGTAAATCTGCGATTTTTTGTCGGATTTGCTGCTGGGTTTGCAGGTCGCTGCGGTGAATCAGATTTGTGTCGTCGGTGGCGGTGATCAGGTGCAGCAGTGTGATGCAGAGTGCGTCATTTTCGCTTCGGCCTTCTGCGCGTGCTTTCTGGAAAATGGGCAGACCTGCATTCAGTACGGCTGGGAAACCGGCTTCTGCCTGCCCCCGGACACCGGTGATGCCGTGCTGCACATAAAGCTTTTCACCGAAGGTGGCAGCAGACTCTGCCGTTACATGGGAAAAGTCATTGTTTACCAGACCTTTTGTCATTGCGGCACATTCTTTCAGAAGAGCTTCTGTCTGCCAGCTTTCCGGGGAGAGCCTTCCGGCGGCAGCGCATAAAAGACCCAAACTGAAAATCGCGCCTTTGTGGGTATTGACACCGCCGGTGGCGGAGAGCATTGCTTTTTCTGCATCTATTCCAATGGGGCGAATTGCCCCAAATGTTGCTTCCGGTGCATCGTCCCTTGTTAAATATCCGGCATCAGCAAAGGCTACAAAGTAGGGACGCAGGGCGTTGGCGCTGACAAAGAAATGGCGCATATCCATATCCTTGTGAGCACCTCGGTTGACCCGGTCCACAAGACCCGGCTTCGGGGTGGCCTGCACCTCTTTTTGCAGAGCCAGATAAGCCTGCGCACCGATATATTCTGCCAACAGCTCCCGGGCAGCAACAAACAAAAGAAAGCCGGTGCGATCCTGCAGCTGCTCCAAGCTGTGGGCGCGACTGCGGGCGCAGACAGCGGCATCCTCTTCACACAGCAGACAAGTTCTGCTGTCCATTTGCAAATTCTCTTTCCGGGACAGCTTTCTTCCGTCAATATCCAGCACATCCATATCAAACAGCCGGCAGGAAATGTGGCTGTCTTCGATGTCGACGGCCAGCTTTTTCAGTGCTTTTGCCGGCATATCCACTACATAATAGGCTTCGCCGCCGGCGGGGGTTACCGCTTGGGAATAGTATAGCACTCTGCGTCCGGGAAGGGTATCCTTCAGCATCCGGTTACCCAGAAAAAAGCCTATGGCAATATCCCGGCTCCATTTGATGGGGCCGGGAATATTCATTGTAAAGCAAATGAGGGGTTTATTATATTGTGCTAAAAGCGCTTTCTGCTTTTCTGCCCGTTTTTCCCGGGCATTCAGAATCTCGGTAAGGTTCTCGTTCATACTTATTCCCAACCCGGCCGCTGCCGTTGGATGTCCAGTTTTTCCAGCAATTCGTCAGACCGCTCACCGATACAGCCTACCAGCAGGTAACGCTTTTTGAAGCGGTCATAAATAAAGTGATGCATCAGGCGGAAATTTTCGATCTGCCCGGTGCGATGTACATGGACTCGCGGTCCGTCGCAAAGCTGCACGCTGTCGCCAATACTGATATGGTGCTCGTCCACATAGGTAACCGGCAGGTCCTGTGCAATAATCTCGTTGACTTTCTTTTCCAGCTCCTCGATGTCAAAGTCAGGCTTTGTATCCGGGAAGGTGATGGCAAAGCCGTGACGCAGGTCCTTGTGGCCGCAGCGCTCATTGTCCTCATCGGAAATGAACATACCACAAATATCTTCCGCGGTGTGGGCCATCAATCGGTAGGGAAGGGACTGATAAACCGTTTCCTTGATTTCGTTCGGTTCCGGGCCGAAAACATTGGGCCGGGAAATCAGCACCTGCTCGCCGACACCGATCAGCAAATTGGCGTTGGCACCCAAAAGAGGATAAACAAGGTCGAAATGCTCCACAACGACCCGGCGGCCATTGTCCAGCGCCTGGGAAATAGCCTCGGCCAACTCGGACATTTGGGTAAAGCCGTTTTCAAAACGGATGTCCACATGGTAGGTGTGGGGTGAGAAGAAGGCAAAGCCCCGGTCCTGCTCCAAAAGGGGCAGAGGACGGACATAGACGCCGTTATCGTCGTTGGTCAGATCCAAGCCGGGGAACATACCCCGGATCAGCGCGCTTTTTCCGCTGCCGGCCTCGCCGATAATGCCGATGAGCCGGTCGTTGGGGTTGAGGTATGTCTGGGCAATCTGCTTGCCCAACACATACATACGGTGGGCACCGCGAGGGGCATAATAGCTACTGAGCAAATGGGTGGGATTGGTGGTTGCCATATTAAGTCCTCCTTATTTGCACAGACCGTTGGTCTGCAAGTAGTTCCAGGTGGTTTCCGGCAGGAACGCTTTTGCCTGCGCAAGATGACCTTGCTTTAGCAAGGCGCGGACGGTACTGGCACTGACCGGTTGTCCGCCAATTTCCAAACGGGGAATCTGCTCCAAACAGATACCTCTGCTAGGTAAATTTTTCGCTAACGCACGGTTATAAGCATCGGTAACAAGACAGTTAGGCTCTGTGCCAACAAAACGGTGAGTGATATGGTATTTTGGAACAAAATGATCACAAAATACCGCAATATCCAGCAAACATTGAACATTTTCCGCGTTATTTCTGTCTTTTATGAAATATGTGGGGAAAGTGGCTGCAGAAATGAGATACGGCCCGGTGGGCAGCACCGTCAGATTGGGGATGTGAGCGGTGCCAAGCTTTACCATTTCCAGCCGGTCATTTGCGGAAAATTCGCTTTTATCTTCGGAAAGTACAAACACATATACCCAGTCGCAAGCCTTTGCGGCAAATTCTGCAAGATACAGATGCCCTTTTGTAAAGGGATTGCAGTTCATTACCAGACTGCCGATCTTGCCCTCGGCTTTCTTTTCCGGCAGACTTGATAAAAAGCTTTGAATGCCGGAGGGCTTGCTTTCCATCAGCAGCACATTTTTGGTTTTGGCCACGCTGTGAAAGAAAAGGGAGGTAAACATCCACTCGTTTTCCGGTTTGGTATAAAGAAATAGCTGGTCAAAACCTGCCCGGAAGGCATTTTGCCGCAGATTTGTCAAAACAGAGGCTGTCAGGTCCTGCCCACGGTATGCGCTGTCCACAGCGAGATACTTGAGAACATTTCCATCCCGGGAGCCGGTGGCAATCAATTTGTCCTCTTCCCAGACAAGAACAGTTTCCCCGGGGATCGTCTCTACGGTTAAGCCTTCCCGGTGCAAAAGTGTCTGCCACTGATCGCACTTTTGGCCTTGCAGATGGAGTACAGATTCTATATACATTGTAAGGGCAGCCTCCTTTGCAAATCTCTTTGATTCTATTATACAGACAAGTGGCGAAACTTGCAAACAAAATCTTAAAAAAGAATTGCAATCTCTAGGAAACTGCGGTACAATGTAGGGTAGTTTAAGCCAATAAAGAAAAGGAGGCTGCATACACAGTGGAAATCATTAAGAAAGCATCTGCCGGTACTATGGAATCCAGTGATGCGTATGTGGAAATCGAGCCTGCACAGAATTTGCAGATCCAGCTGGAATCGGTGGTTCAGGCACAGTTTGGCCAACAGATCCGGCAGGCAATTGAAGATGTCTTGCAGGAAAACGGTGTAGAGAAAGCCAATGTCCGCCTTGTGGACCGGGGCGCGCTGGAGTGCGTAATCCGCGCCAGAGTGGAAACCGCGATTTTGCGGGGAAGGGAGGAAGCGTGATGCGTAGATCTATGCTTTTTCTTCCCGGCAATAACCCCAATATGCTCATCAACGGCAACTGTTTGGGCGCTGATGCGGTTATTTTTGATTTGGAAGATGCGGTATCTCCTGACCAAAAGGATGCGGCAAGAATCCTGGTGCGCAACACTATGCGCTATATGGATTTTCGCGGCTGTGAGATCATTGTTCGTATCAATTCCATTGACACGCCGTTCTGGAAGCAGGACATTGACCAAATCCTGCCCCAAAAGCCTGCTTTGATCCTGCTGCCCAAAACCGGCTCTGCCCAGGATGTTTTGGAGGCGGATGGCTACATAACCGAAGTGGAAGCAAAGCTGGGCATGGAGAAAAATACTGTCGGTTTGATGCCGCTGATCGAAACGGCAATGGGTGTGGAGAATGCTTTCCAGATCGCCTCTGCCACCAAGCGCGTCAAGGCACTGTTCCTGGGCGCGGAAGATTTGACCGCTGATTTGCAGTGCAAGCGCACCAAAGAAGGCCGGGAGATTGAATATGCCCGTACCCGTTTGGTGGTGGCTGCCAGAGCGGCCGGTGTGGATGTGTATGACACGCCTTTTACCGATGTCAACGATGATGAGGGCATCGTAACCGATGCCAAGCTGGCAAAAGCCCTTGGCTTTACCGGCAAGGCTTCCATTTCTCCCCGGCATGTGGAAGTGATCAACAGCGTGTTTAGTCCTACGCAGGCAGAAATTGACTATGCCTATGAGGTAATGGCTGCCATTACTCTGGCCAAAGAGCAGGGAAAGGGCGCGATTTCCCTTCGGGGTAAGATGATCGATGCGCCCATTGTATCAAGAGCCCAGCAGACCATTTCTGTGGCCCAGGCACTGGGTATGGGAAGGGAGGACGGCAAATGAGCAAGCTTGTAAAATCCATTCAGGAAGCTGTTATGCTTGCCGGTTTGAAAGACGGTATGACCGTTTCCTTCCACCACCATTTGCGCAATGGCGACTTTGTGCTCAATATGGTTATGGAGCAGATCGCTGCCCAGGGCCATAAGGACATTTATGTCAATGCCTCCTCTCTGTTTGATGTGCATATGCCCCTTTTGGAGCATATTAAAAACGGTGTGGTAACCGGTATCGGCGCGGATTATATTGCTGCCGGTCTGGGCCGTGCCATTTCCCAGGGCGTGCTGAATAAACCGGTGCAGTTCCGCACCCACGGCGGCCGCCCCAGTGATATCAGCAAGGGCGTCAGCCCCATTGATGTGGCCTTTATCGCTGCACCCACCGCTGACCCTATGGGCAACTGTACCGGCAAGTACGGTAAGTCCGCCTGCGGCAGCCTCGGCTACGCTTTTGCCGATGCGATGTATGCAAAAAAAGTGGTTGTCATTACTGACAATCTTGTGCCGTATCCGCTGCAGGATGTGTCCATTTCCGAAGATTGGGTAGACTTCGTTGTGCAGGTAGATGCCATTGGCGATCCCAAGGGCATCGTCTCCGGTACGACCCAGATCACCAGGGATCCGGTGGGCCTGGTGATGGCATCCCACGCGGCCCAGGTCATTGCCCATTCCGGCCTTTTGAAGGATGGATTCTCCTTCCAGACCGGCGCAGGCGGCGCATCCTTGGCAGCAGCCAAGTTCCTCAAAGACATTATGCTCAAAGAGGGCATTCAGGGTAGCTTCGGTCTTGGTGGTATCACCGGCTATATGGTGGATATGCTCCATGCCGGTTGTTTCCAAGCACTGATGGATGTGCAGTGCTTTGACTTAAAGGCTGTGGAGTCCATTCGCACCGATCCCCGGCATCGGGAGATCAGCGCCATGCAGTATGCCAGTCCCAACAGCCGCAGCGCGGCAGTGGACAGCCTGGATGTGGTGATTTTGGGCGCTACCGAGATCGATACGGACTTTAATGTCAATGTCCATACCGATTCCAATGGCTACATTATGGGCGGCTCCGGCGGCCATAGCGATACTGCAGCCGGCGCAAAGCTGTCTATGATCATTGCACCTATGTTCCGGGCCAGACTTCCCATCGTTACCGACCATGTCAACTGCATTTCCACACCCGGTAAGGATATTGATGTGTTGGTTACCCAGGGCGGTATTGCCGTCAATCCGAAAAATGCAGAACTGAAAGCTCGTTTGCAAGCAGCAGGTCTGCCAATTGTGGATATTCAGCAGCTGAAGGAAAAGACCGAACGGATCACCGGCACACCCCAAAAGATTGTCAAGGGCGATCGGGTGGTGGCAGAGGTGATCAGCCGGGACGGCCAGCTGCAAGACCAAATTTATAATGTACCCCAAGTGTAAGCTTGGTAAGTAGGAGGAATTATTATGAGAGAAATTTCTGCACAGAAAGTCACAGAAGTGGTTAAGAAGCTTTGCATCCGCGCAAACTGCTATCTGCCCGAAGATGTAAAGAAGCGCATCGAGGATCTGCACGATGCAGAACCTTGGCCCCAGGCCAGAGAGATCCTGGAGCGGATCATTGAAAACTATCAGCTGGCAGAGTCCGGCGATCGTCCCATCTGCCAGGATACCGGTTTGGCTTGTGTGTTCCTGAAGATCGGCCAGGATGTACATATCAATGGCGATTTGACAGAAGCCATCAATGAGGGTGTCCGCCAGGGCTACACCGAAGGCTACCTGCGCAAGAGCGTTGTTCGCGATCCTCTGGACAGAGTGAACACCGGCGATAACACCCCTGCAATGATCTACTACGACATCGTTCCCGGCGACAAGCTGGAGATCACGGTTGCTCCCAAGGGCGCAGGCAGTGAGAATATGAGCCAGATCAAGATGCTCAAGCCTTCTGACGGTGTAGAAGGTGTGAAGGACTTCGTGCTGTGGGCTGTGGAAAATGCAGGTCCCAACCCCTGTCCTCCCATCGTGGTGGGAGTTGGCGTTGGCGGTACTTTTGATAAGGCTGCATACCTGGCCAAGAAGGCACTGACCCGTGACCTGAACGAGCATAACCCCAATCCCATGTGGGCTGACCTGGAAAAGGAACTGCTGGAGAAAATCAACGCTTCCGGCATCGGTCCCCAGGGCCTGGGCGGCAAGACCACCGCTCTGAGCGTGAACATTGAGCAGTTCCCGGCACATATCGCATCCTTGCCCGTTGCAGTGAACATCAACTGCCATGTGGCAAGACACGAGAAGGAGGTAATTTAATATGCCTATTTCCATTACCACTCCCTTGACCCGTGAAAAGGTCAGAACATTGAAGTCCGGCGACAGCTGCCTGATCACCGGTGTGATCTACACCGCTCGCGATGCCGCCCACAAGCGCCTTTGCGAACTGGTGGCCCAGGGCAAGGAACTGCCTATGGATGTGAAGGACAGCATCATTTACTTTGTCGGTCCTACGCCTGCTCGTCCCGGTGAAGCCATTGGCTCTGCCGGCCCCACCACCTCTTACCGTATGGACGCTTATAGCCCCACAATGATCCAGCAGGGTCAGACCGGTATGATCGGCAAGGGCAAGCGCAGCAAGGAAGTTGTGGACGCAATGAAAGAGCATGGCGCTGTTTACTTTGGCGCTATCGGTGGCTGCGGCGCACTGCTGAGTAACTGCATTAAGAAGGCAGAAGTGATCGCCTATGACGATCTGGGCGCAGAGGCAATCCGCCGCCTGGAGGTTGTGGATTTCCCGGTGATTGTCATCATTGACAGCGAAGGCAACAACCTTTACGAAACCGGCCGCGCCGCTTATCTGGAACAGCAGAAATAAGAAATTTAACCCCCTGCAGATTCCATCTGCAGGGGGTTTGCTACATCTATTGAGCGAAGAAAAATAAACCGCGAAAAAAGCCGGAAAAAAGCTGGCAGAAGCTGGATTTGCCGTTGACAAAACGGTTGAAAAGCTATAGTATATGGTTGTATCAATTACCGTGGGAAACTGCGGAAAAATATCGAGGTGTTATCATGCAGAACCGAGAGAAAAAGGTTTTGGTCATCGGCGTTATTGGCGCAGATGTCCACGCTGTTGGCAACAAGATCCTCTACCACGCATTTACCGAAGCTGGTTTTGAGGTGGTCAATCTGGGTGTTATGGTCTCCCAGGAGGAGTACATTGCTGCCGCGATTGAATCCAATGCGGACGCCATTGTGGTATCTTCGCTGTATGGTCAGGGCGAGCTGGATTGCCGCGGCCTGCGCCAGAAGTGCGATGAGGCCGGCTTGAAGGGTATTCCCCTGGTAGTTGGCGGTAATATCGTGATCGGCAAGCAGACCTTTGAAGATGTGGAAAAGCGCTTCAAGGATATGGGCTTTGACCGTGCATTCCCTCCCGGTACTGCACCGGAAACCACCATCGAAGCACTGCGCGAACTGCTGCATATGGACGGTGAGACTGCGTGAAAGCTGTCTTGCTGATTGACTTTGGCAGTACATATACGAAGCTTACGGCAGTGGATGTGGAGGCAGAGGCAGTTTTAGGCACTGCTGCAGCCTACACCACCGTGCAGACCGATATCAATGACGGACTGAACAAGGGCTTGCGTTTGTTGGAAGAGAAGATCGGCAAAGTGGAGTTTTCAGAGTGCTTTGCCTGTTCCTCCGCAGCCGGCGGTCTGCGTATGGTGACCAGCGGCCTTGTGCCGGAACTGACCGGTGAGGCAGCAAAGCTGGCAAGCCTTGGCGCAGGCGCAAAGGTGGTCGGTATTTATGCCTTCCAGCTGACGGAAGAAGACCTGGAAAAAATTGCCAAGTCTAAACCGGACATCTTCCTTTTGGTGGGTGGCACGGATGGCGGCAATACTGAGTGTATTTTGCACAATGCCAAAATGCTTGCCACATTGGATGCGGATTTTCCTGTGGTTGTGGCCGGTAACCGCACCGCTGCCCGGGAATGCGAGAAGCTTCTTGCAGGCAAGCAGGTATATATCTGCCCCAATGTGATGCCCAAGTTTGGTGTGCTGAACATTGAGCCGACCCAAAAGCAAATTCGTGAGATTTTCTTAAACCGTATTATTCAGGCAAAGGGACTTTCCAAAGTCTCTGACCTGCTTTCCGACATTATGATGCCCACCCCCGCGGCGGTGCTGCAGGCAATGGAGCTGTTGGCCCAGGGCTGCGAAGGGGAGAGTGGTATCGGTGAACTGGTGGCGGTGGATGTGGGTGGTGCCACCACTGATGTCTACTCCATTGCCGACGGTATGCCGGAGCATATGAACACGGTGTACAAAGGTTTGCCGGAACCTTACGCCAAGCGGACTGTGGAAGGCGATATCGGTATGCGCTACAGCATACAAGGTATTGTGGATGCAGCCGGGTTGGATGAGGTTAGCAGGCTTTCCGGCCTTTCTCCGGAGCGGGTTGGGGAATTGGTGGAGGATCTGAAATGCCACACCGACAAAGTTCCTAACGGTGATCCGGAATTGGAAAAGCTGGATTATGCGTTGGCTTCTATGGCCATCCGGGAGGCGGTTACCCGCCACGCAGGTACCATCGAAGAAACCTACACAATGATGGGACTGACCTATGTCCAGTCCGGAAAAAATTTAACCAATGTCAAGCAGATCGTTGTAACCGGCGGCAGCTTGATCCACACAAAGCGCACAGAGGAGATTGCCTCCTATGCGTTATATTCTCCGGCACAACCCACATCCCTGCGCCCCAAGCAGGCAGATGTATGGGTCGACAGAACATATATCCTGGCCGCTATGGGACTGCTTTCTTCCCACTATCCCCAAACGGCACTTCGTATAATGAAAAAGGAGCTTGAATATCATGGAAATTCAAAATAAGCGGATTCCTGATGGCGAATTTCAACAGCTGCGTGCAGAGGTCCTGACCCAGTGGCCCACCGGCAAGGATGTGGACCTGGAGGAAGCAGTTGCCTATCACAAGGCGATGCCGGAGTATCGCAACTTTGGCAAAAAGCTTTTGAATGCCAAAAAAGAGGGCAGAACTTTGGTGCAGCCCCGTGCCGGTGTTCCGGTAGTGGAAGAGCACATCAAGCTGATGCAGTATTTGGAAAAGTATGGCGAGGCAGACCTGCTGCCTTCTACCATTGACTCTTACACCCGCCAGAACCGCTATGAAGAAGCGGAAAACGGCATTGCAGAGTCCATTCGCTTGGGCCGCGCCATGATGAACGGCTTCCCGGCAGTTAACCACGGTGTAGCAAAGTGCCGTCAGGTCATTGAGAGCGTCAAGCTGCCTATGCAGGTGCGCCACGGCACACCGGATGCTCGTCTGCTGACAGAAATCGCTTACGCCGGCGGCTTTACCAGCTACGAAGGCGGCGGTATTTCCTACAACCTGCCTTACTGCAAGAACATTCCTATGGAGCGCACCATTAAGGACTGGCAGTATGTTGACCGTCTGACCGGTCTTTATGAAGAAATGGGTGTTTCCATTAACCGTGAGCCTTACGGCCCGCTGACCGGCACTTTGGTGCCTCCCTGTATTTCCCATGCTGCTGCCATTATTGAGGCGTTGCTGGCTGCAGAGCAGGGCGTTAAGAACATCACCGTCGGCTATGGCCAGTGCGGCAACATCGCCCAGGACGTGGCGGCAATCCGCACCCTGGAAGAGCTGACTGATGAGTACCTGCAAAAGTATGGCTACAATGATGTACAGGTGACCACCGTTCTGCACCAGTGGATGGGCGGTTTCCCTGCGGACGAGGCAAAGGCCTTTGGCGTTATCTCCGCCGGCAGCTTGATTGCTGCACTGTCCAAGGCGACCAAGGTCATCGTTAAGACACCTCACGAGGCTGTGGGCATCCCCACAATGGAAGCCAATGCCGAGGGTCTGCGCTGCACCAAGCAGCTGATTCAGATGTATGCTGACCAATCTCTGCAGTCTGAAATGGTGGAAATGGAAAAGGAGATCATCCGTCAGGAGACCCGCTGCATCGTGGACAAGTGCTTCGAGCTGGGTAATGGCGATATCGCTGTTGGCGTATGCCGCGCTGTGGAATCCGGTGTTCTGGATGTTCCTTTTGCACCTTGCCGCGCCAATGCCGGCCTGATGCTGCCTTGTCGTGATAACAACGGCGCTATCCGTATTCTAAATATGGGCAACCTGCCCTTCACTCAGGAACTGAAGGACTTCCACGCTGAAAAGATCAATGAGCGCGCAAAGGTAGAAAACCGCAAGCCTTCTTTCCAGATGGTTGTTGATGATGTGTATTCCATCGGCAAGGGTCGACTGGTTGGCCGCCCCAGATATTAAGGGATCAAAGGAGTAAGAGATTATGAAAATTATTGATGTTGTTTGCAGCGCCGGCCGTACCGGTTTCTATTTCGACGATCAGCGCGCCATTAAGCAGGGCGCAGGCCACGACGGTATGTTCTATGTGGGCGCACCGGTAACCGATGGCTTCCAGAATATCCGTATGGCCGGTGAGTCCATCTCCGTTATGCTGATTCTGGAAGACGGCCAGGTGGCAATGGGCGACTGCGCAGCTGTGCAGTATTCTGGCGCCGGTGGACGGGATCCTCTGTTTTTGGCGAAGGATTTTATTCCCGTCATCGAAAACTACATTAAGCCTCAGCTGATCGGCAAGGAAGCCAACGATTTCCGTGGCCTTTGCGCTATGATGGAGGCTATCCAGGTAGAGGGCAAGCGTCTGCATACCGCTATCCGCTACGGTTTGTCCCAGGCAATTCTGGACGCTGTTGCCAAGGCTACCGGCAGACTGATGTGTGAAGTGGTTGCTGACGAATACGGCTGCACCGTTTCTGAAACACCCATCGACATCTTCACCCAGTCCGGTGATGACCGTTACACCAACTCCGACAAGATGATCATCAAGGGCGCGCAGGTGCTGCCCCACGCACTGATCAACAATGTGAAGGAAAAGCTGGGCGAAAAGGGTGAAAAGCTGGAAGAGTATGTGGCTTGGCTGCGGGATCGTATTCTGCAGAACCGTACTGATGACAGCTACCTGCCCGTGTTCCACATTGATGTTTACGGCACCATCGGTGCTGCTTTCGGCAACAATAACTACGCCGCTATGGCGGACTACATCGAAAAGCTGGGCGAGATCGCAAAGCCTTTCCATCTGCGCATCGAAGGTCCTATGGACTGCGATTGCGACCGGGAGACCCAAGTGGTCGCCCTGGCCGGTTTGACCGCAGAGCTGGACAAGCGCGGCTGTGATGTAGAGCTGGTTGCCGACGAGTGGTGCAACACCCTTGAGGACATCAAGGAATTTGCTGACCGGAAGGCCGGCCACATGGTGCAGATCAAGACACCCGACCTGGGCGGCGTGAATAACACCATCGAGGCTGTTCTGTACTGCAAGGAAAAGGGTATGGGCGCATACCAGGGCGGCACTTGTAATGAAACCGACCGCAGCGCTCAGGTTTGCGTACACTGCGCAATGGCTACCCAGCCGGTACAGATTCTGGCAAAGCCCGGTATGGGCGTGGACGAAGGCTATATGATCGTCTATAACGAGATGAACAGAATTCTGGCTATCCGTAACGCTAAAAAGAACGCAAAGAAGTAAATAATAAAGCCGCTGCAGCATCTGTTGCAGCGGCCTTTACTATTAAAATTGACAATCCCATAAAAAACGGCTATACTAGCGATATATTATTTAATAAGGTGTAATGTGCAATGAAGGAAAAATATAAGAGATTATGGGCGCTGTTTACCACCTTTTTTAAGATCGGTGCGTTTACCTTTGGCGGCGGCTATGCCATGATCCCGCTGATCCAAAAAGAGTCGGTGGAAAAGCACCAATGGATCACCGATGACGATATTTTGGAGATTATCGCTATTGCTGAGTCTACTCCCGGACCTATTGCCATCAACTCTGCCACCTTTGTAGGCTACCGCACTGCCGGTGTGCTGGGCGCGGCTTGCGCTACCTTTGGCGTTGTGCTGCCTTCTTTTTGTATCATTTTGGCAATTTCCTATGTGCTGCAGCAATTTCAGGAGCTGAAGGCTGTCCAGTATGCTTTTAACGGCATTCGGGCAGGTGTTTTGGCACTGCTGTTTAAGGCTCTTTGGTCAATGTATCAAAAAAGTCCCAAAGGCTGGGTCTCCTATGTGGTTATGGCCGGCGCATTTGCGCTGACAGCTTTTTTGAAGATCAATGTCCTTTATGTCATTGTTGGATGCGCGCTGTTTGGCCTTCTGACGGCTTTGGCTGCTGAAAGGAGGGCAAAGAAATGATCTATTTGGAACTTTTCTGGATATTTCTGACAATCGGCGCGTTCACCTTTGGCGGTGGCTAT
>JAGBVD010000059.1 GCA_017630495.1 Oscillospiraceae bacterium | reverse complement strand
CAGCACGCCATCCAAAAGGTTTGCCACCACGCAAGCATCGGATACCACCGCTGCAGGAGGTGTGTCCACCAGGATATAGTCATAGGATTCCGACATTTCCGCGATCAGCTTTTCCATGGGTGCACCGTTGAGCAGTTCCAACGGATTGGGGGGAATCTCCCCGGAGAAAATAATATCCAGGTTGGGATATACATCTTTGTGGATCGCTTCCTGGGGTGTTACGATTTCTGCCAAAACATTGGTCAGGCCAATAGTGGAAGGCTCTCTGAGCAGCCGTGCGATTGCCGGACGACGCAGATCTGCATCGATCAGCAAAACCTTCTTTCCCACTTCTGCAAAGGAGATCGCCAGGTTCAAAATGGTAATGCTCTTGCCCTCGCCGGAAGCGCTGCTGGTGATACAGATCTTTTTACAGCCCTCACCGCGTAGCGTAAATTGAATATTGGTACGCAGTGTTTTGTATGCTTCAATTTCCACAAAACTGCTGCTGGCCGACAAGACCTGTCGACGGCTTGCGGCTTCTGTGTTCGTAACCGAATTTTTTGCAAACGTAGCCATACTTCTCACCGTCTTTCCTTCTTCTTGCCGTGTTTTTCTCTGGACAAACTCATATCCGGAATCTTACCCAAAACCGGGATCGGATAAAGCTTCATCAGGTCTTCTTCGCTCTTGATACGCTTGTCCAACACCATCTGGACAGCAATCGCAATCACCGCCAAAACAACACCAATTACTCCACCAATAACGGAATTCTTCACAAGACTGGGGGAACTGGGCTCTTCCGGCACATTTGCATAGTCAATAACCTTTGCGCTGCTGCCTTCAATAATAGCCGCGATTTTTTCAGGTGCCGCATCGGCAATTGCGTTCACAATATCCGCAGACATTTGGGCATTGGCGCTGGTGATACTCACCCGGAAAATTTCCGTTTCTTCCACCACTTCCGCAGTCATCATTCCCCGCACTTGCTCAGGGTTCATATCCACACCGGCTTTGGCAATGACCTCTGTCAACACGGCATCACTCTTTAAAATGTTGACATATGTACCAACCAACCGCAATGCAACCGCCAGGTCTGCAGAAGAAAGATAATTGTTGGTTCTGTCAGAATTGTTGTTTACGTAAATCAAAACTTCAGCTGTATACTGCGGTGTTACAAATGCCGCCGTGTAAATCAGCATTGCAGATGCAACCATCACCGCGCACAGAACAATGATCCAGGCACGCCGCCAAAGCTCTTTTGCCAACTCTTTAATATCTATTTCTTTGGTTTCTTCCATTTGTCCGTTCTCCTTAGTGTATTGACCTGGGTCAAATGCGAAAACATATAGCTCCCCAATAATATAAACTATCCTAACAATAGTACCACAACCTCAGAGTTATGTCAATGTAAAAAGCGACATTCAGCTTTCATCAATTTCCTTATTTTTCAGCCTTATTCCCCCATATAAAACACTTTTTTACCTTTTTAGACATATATTGACAACGGGCGGTGAAATCTATGCAAAACCATAATAACTGCTGCAGCAACGAAAAGAAACAGGTCGGCACCAACCGGTGCCGACCGAAAGCTTATGATACCTTATTTGCAGAACGCATCTTATTCAGCAGTTGCCGGGGTAAGCGGCCGATGCCGTAAAACAGCAGGGAAAATCCCACAGTAACCGCAGAAACAATGATCACATACAAAAACTGGGTAAATCCGTAACCCAAAACGCCCTGCAAGCTGATACGCAGGTTTTCCAAAGGTGGAATATTGCAGGAATAGAAATTGGCAAAATTCGTCTGCAGCAGCTGGGCCATTGTTGCCGAAATCACGCAAAAGCCGCCCAAAAACAGCACCAGCGGTTTGATAGCCGCTTTACCGAATTCCGGTATATCCAGCGCAACCATCAGCACCCATGCCAGCATTACCAGATTGTGAAACACCACCGTATGCATGGAGAAATAATCTTGGAAAAACTCCTCAATATTTGCACCGGAATAGATCAGTGACGGATAGATCAGCATAATCAAAAACAGTGCCGCTGTCAGTGCCGAGCCAACCTCACGCACCGTATTTTTGTATTTACCCTGATAAAAGGCGATCACCGGCAGTGCAAATATGTAAATCGAGCAATAGTGAAAAGGCAGATGGTACAAATCGTAACCACGCTGCAGAGACAGCGCTTGTTTTCCGATCTCCAAAAGCACCAGTAAAACCCCAATAATTTTGAGTGGAATCATACGGATTTTTTCACTTTTCTTCCCAATGGTCAAACGCAAAATCGCGCCCAAGAGAAGCATAACCAGAATTGCCGGGATGAGTGTTTTTATATGCTGCAAAGACCAAAGCTCCATAACCGTAGCCTCTCTTTCTGTTATTGTTTTGGATATCTCCGGGAAATTTTACTGGTATAATGATAGCATATTCTGATGAAAAAT
>JAGBVD010000058.1 GCA_017630495.1 Oscillospiraceae bacterium | reverse complement strand
CTGATCGATTGTATTTTTCTGGGCAACGATCTTTTCCATACTATCCAAATTGGTGGAAAGCTTACCTTCCAATTTGGAAATTTCCTTTTCCAGGTCCTTGTGCTGCTTGGACAGTTCATTGACCTGGCTTTGCAGTTCGGACACGCTCTTGGCGTTTACCAGTCCGGGCAGTACCCCTGCAACAAGACCAAGTACCATGATCACCGCCAGCGCACCGGCAAGGATCGATACCCACAGTTTCCTATTTCTCATAAAGACTCCTTAACCATTGATCAGTCCGGGCAGAACACCTGCCACCAGACCCAAAACCATAATTGCAGCCAGTACACCGGCCAGAATAGAAACCCAAAGTTTTCTCTTATTCATAATACCCTCCATTATGCTATTGGGGTTCGACTCCCCTCAGCCTATACATCCATAAACTTCCGAATGGAAGCCCAGCTACCGACAACACCGACAAACATACCTGCCAGACCGAAGGTTGCAACCATCGGCCAAAGCAGCTGCGTAAAAGGAACGAAGCTAAACAGCTTTAAGGTGTCCACCGCAGCCAGCCGTGCGATCAGCGCGTCATACATCAGCCATTCCAAACCGAAAGCCAGTGCCGCGCCCAGCATACCCAGCACAAAGCCTTCCACCACGAAAGGCAGCCGGATAAATCCGTTAGTCGCGCCCACCATCTTCATAATGGCGATCTCATCCTTGCGGTCATACATAGCCAGCTTGACTGTGTTGGAAATGATCAGCAAAGAAACAACCAACAGCACGGCAATGACCGTAATGGAGGCGATATGCAGCACATTTTGCAGCGTAGCGAAGCCTTCTGCCAGCTCGTATGCTGCATTGATCTTTGCCACGCCCTCAATGATTTCAATGGATTCGACAGTGTCTTCCATTTTTTCATTGTCCACCAGTGTTACCACAAATCTGTGGCGCAGATCCTGGGCATCCACACCGGAAAATGCTTCATTTTCCTGATGCTCGGCGATAAAGTCTTCCAGCGCTTCTTCCCGGGAGACGAAAACCGCATTCTGCACATTCTCGATCTGATTGATCTGTGTGCCGACGCTTTTTGCTTCTGCATCCGGCAGTTCACTGTCAATATAGACCAGAATTTCATTGGTCTTATTCAAATTCTCCACCATAATGTTCACATTGTAAACCAAGCTGGAGAAGCTGCCCACGATCAGCAGACAAGCCACCGTAACACAAACAGCGGCGAAGGACATAAATCCGTGGAGGAAGATTCCCCGGACGCCCTCTTTCACTAAATAACCAAGATTATTGATCTTCATATCTGTAATACCCATCCATTCCGTCGCTGACGATTAAACCCTCATTGAGCACGATAACCCGCTTCGCAAAACGCTCCACCAGATCTTTTTCGTGGGTAACGACCAAAATGGTGGTGCCCAGATTGTTGATCTCCTGCAGCAGGCTCATAATTTCCAAAGAGCGGGCCGGGTCAAGGTTGCCGGTAGGCTCATCAGCAATGATGGTAGAGGGGTTGTTCACCAGGGCCCGGGCAATGGCCAGACGCTGCTGCTCACCGCCGGAAAGTTCGTTGGGGTGACGACGGCTCTTGGTTTCCAGGCCGACCAGCTCCAGCACATAAGGCACGCGCTCACGGATCTCCGCCTCCTGGGCGCCGATGACACGCATCGCAAAGGCAACATTCTCATAAACCGTCTTGGTTTCAATCAGGCGGAAGTCCTGGAAAACCACACCCACAGTACGACGCAAATAGGGCACTTCCCTTTTGCGGATCCGTTCCAGAGAGTAGCCGTTAACATGCACAGTACCGGAGGTAGGCGCAAGCTCGCCCGTGATCAATTTAATAATGGTGGACTTGCCGGAGCCGGAAGGTCCCACCAAAAAAGCAAATTCTCCATCCTCGATCTGCAGGTCGATTCCCTTCAGCGCGTGGGTACCTACAGTATAGGATTTGGTAACCTGAGAAAATTCAATCATAATGTATCATTCTCCAAAAAATATGTGTAACTTATTGTAACATATTGGCCCATTGCTTGTCAACATAACACAAAAGAAAATCCTTGGAAAATTACCCCTTTACCGCAAAGCGCCCCTCACCGCTTTCACGGTGAGGGGGATTTGTTGTAAATTATGCGATATGCTGTTTGAACACATAGAGCTGTCCCCTGTGCTATTGCGATATATCACATATGCTTGATCGCAATGATAGCAAATCCGTTTTAATTTTACGATATATCGTAATTGGAACACATAGAACTGTCCCCTGTGCTAGCTTGCCAATACGCGACTGCCGAAAAGTTGGGGGCAAGGGATTTGCTCCCTTGCCCCTTTGTAATTGCTCATTTGCCGACGGAACACACAGCACCGTCCCCTGTGCTACTACTGTGCTACTGTGCTAAAAAAAGATTAACCTTGAGAATATAAATGGAAGACAAGAAACCAAGACGCAAAGAACACCAATAATCATGAACCCGACAGCACCTAAACGCATTTCTTGGGTTGTTGTATTTTCTTCCACAAACAAACAACCACCGTCCTTTGATTGAATTGACACAACCCGATATTTACCTAGTGTAAAAATACTTTTCTGGGATGCATAGCGAAAAGCAAGCTTAGGATAATTTTCAAAATCGGTATTTATAGCATATTCACACGGAACGGTAAGAATATCGCCATTTTCAAGAACAAACTTATAATTGGTATTGCGTAAAAAGTGCTCCTTCGAAAGCATGTACTGGCCATAATATTCCGATGTTCCATTATTATCCCAGTTGTAAATTATTCCAAAGCACTGTAATGATTCAAAAATAAAGACACATCCGGCAACGAGCAGGCCTATTATAAATAGAAACGAACTCGTCGGCAGGGGTTGTTTTTTATATTTTTTTAGCATCCGCTAACTCCTCTCAAAACTACCTTCTTCGGCAGTAAAACGATGCCGCTCTCCCTACACCATAGGTTGTTACTGCGGACACAACATTATCTATCACGCTTTGTCTTATTTCATTCAATAGATACTTTCTGCTTTGACGAAGAATCTGTTGTGCAGACTTTTTCACCGTAGGATGGACCGTTTTCTGTGTCAGCTGCTTGATTGCTTTGTGTGCACTTTTAGCAATTTTGTTGCTCTCTTTCAAAGCTTTAGTACCATCAAAGCCCATTGCTCCAAACGCAGCACCCATAGCAGAATCAACAAGCGTACCTACAACGGCTTCATCTAAAGTCATTTCTCCGCTAGCATATTCGTTATAATTTTGATACCCAGAGTCAATTGCGCTCGTTACCGCACCAATCGCAACTTGCCCTATTAAGCCTCCAAAGCCTGTTGCTGCTAGGCCACCGGAAACTGCGCCACAAGCGGCAGATATCAAAATTTCGGAGGCACTACCGCCAGAAAGTGCAGTCCCAATAGCGCCAAACGCAGCACCTGCAACAGCGCCTATAACCACATTCCAGAATGCACCGCCATCGTCTTCACGCGCAATGGGGTTGTTTCCACAATATACAAACATATTGTTGCCAATAAATCCCTGATCTGTTGCTGCGTATCCGTCCGCATTGATAAATCTCCCAATCTCCGCATCGTAGTACCGACTCTGGAGATAGTGCAGATTTGTTTCCGCATCGTAAACATAGCTGCGATAGCGCAGGGGATTATGCTTTCCGATTGTGGTTGCTTCGCTGCCGGAAACGGCCAGCGGGTTACCCCAGGCATCGTAGGCGTAGGAGACGAGTTGGTTGCCGTCTTTGTCGATGATGCCGATCACATCGCCTTGCAGGTTGGTTACATAGTAATAGACAGTGCCGTCATAGTCTACGGTCATAGGCAGACCGTTGGCATCGTAGGAGAAGGTCAGCAGATTCTTCTGCCCGGTAGCTTCTTCTGTGATCTCCATCTGGGAAAGCTGGTCGCCGTTGTAAACATACCGGTAGGTAGTCGCGCCGTTACTGCGATAGATGCGTATTCCGTCGGCATCGCAGCATGGTTGTTCTCTTGTCCCCTGTAATTTTCTATTCATTTATATACTAGCAAGAAACGTGCCGCTCCGCAAGGGAGAAAATGTCAAATTTTGTTATACGGGTCGTTTTTCAGCAGAATCACCGAAAAGCGGTTGATAAAACTATAGAAAATGACGGAATACACTCTTGTTATGCGAAAACCCCTCACCGCAAGCGGTGAGGGGTTATGTATTATCTATCTCTGGAGGACAGGTACTTGCGTACCATCAGTGCTACCTTGAACACAATTGCGTGGTCAAACTGACGCAGGTCCAGGCCGGTGAGCTTCTTGATCTTTTCCAGACGGTAAACCAGGGTGTTTCTGTGGACGAACAGATTCCGGGAGGTCTCGGACACGTTCAAGTTGTTTTCAAAGAACTTGTTGATGGTGAACAGTGTTTCGTGGTCCAAAGACTCGATGGAGTTCTTTTTAAAGACCTCGGAAAGATAAATATCGCACAGCGTGGTGGGCAGCTGATAGATCAGTCTGCCGATGCCCAGGTTTTCATAATTGATGATGCTCTTTTCCGTATCAAAAACCTTACCAACCTCGATAGCGGTCTGGGCTTCCTTATAAGCATCTGCCAGTTCACGCAGGTGGGCAGCAGGTGTGCCGATACCGATGACGGTCTTGACAAACAGTTCACTGCGCAGCGTATCCTCGATGGTCTGGGCAATAGCGGCCAGTTCTGCAGCAGTAGCATTGTTATTTAACTGCTTGATGATGGCAATGTCTGTTTCATTGATGCTGATAACAAAGTCCTGCATTTTGTCCGGGAACATACCGGCCAGCACATCCACTGCAGCTACATCGCCGCGGCCGACCTGCCGCACCAGAAATACTGCTCGCGGTGCTTCGGTGGCAAAGTGCAGTTCCTTGGCCCGGATATAAATATCGCCGGGCAGGATGTTATCCATAATGATATTTTTAACGAAGGTACCACGGTCGTGCTTTTCTTCGTAGAAGACCTTTGCATTGTTCAGCGCCACATGGGCCAATGCGCAGAAGCTGCGGGCAGTCTCATCGTCACCAGCGCAGAACACAGCGTACTCAAAAAAGTTGGTATTGCTTACGATCGCCCGGAATGTCTTTTGTCCAAAAGTAACCGCAGATTCCAAAGAGCCTGCAATTTTCACAGCGGCATCCGGCCAACGCTCTCCGATCAAGGATGCGTCTGTGCAGGAAACCACACAGCCTTCTGTATCGATTACGCCAAACGCACGGTCTGTAGCTTCTTTCAACTGAAGAATCACACTCTGAAAAACACTATTTGACATTTTTCAGACCTCCTTACTAAATTGCACAAATTACATATTTAACAAAACTGCCTATGATTATATATTCAATTTGCACAATTTGCAAGTACTTTTTGACATATTTATGCAAAAAGCAACCTCATTTTTATGTATTTTAACAAAAGGTCCGGGTTTTTTGAAAAAAATAAGGAAAATTTTTCCGTTAAAATGTCGAATTTCTTCGTCATTTTGTCAACAAAAAAATCTCTTGTTCTGTCAAAAGGCGAAACTGACCCCGGGGAAGGTCTCCCAAAATCAGGTCTCCCTCCTGCCGGCGCTCCAAATAGGTAACCGGCATACCCCGACTGGCCATCATGCGGCGCACCTGATGATACTTGCCCTCACAAACGGTGATCAGGCTCTCCCCCGCCCCCAGCGGCTCGAGCTTTGCCGGCAGGCACTGGGTCTCATCCTTTAATACAAGACCTTTTGCAAAGGCCTCTACATCCTCCGTTTTGGCCGTACCTTCGTGGCAGGCATAGTAGACTTTGGGTACTTCCTTTTTGGGACTGATCAGCTTGTGGAGCAATTCTCCGTCATTGGTAAACAGCAGCAGGCCTTCTGTTTCCTTATCCAACCGCCCTACCGGATTCAAGGATTTATACTGTGCCGGAAGTAAATCCATAACCGTCGGATCGTGGGCATCTTTCGTGGCGGTGATGTAGCCTGCCGGCTTGTTAAGCATCAGCACGATGCGTCCGGTCAGCTGCAGCCGCTGCCCGTCCAGGCTCACCTGGGCGGACTCCGCAATTTTCAGACTACCATCTCTCACAGGGCAGCCATCTACCGCGACACGGCCGGTTTTTAATATCTGTTTTACCTGACTGCGACTGCCAACACCGCAGTCACACAGGAATTTATCCAATCTTTGCATAGGCTTGTTCTACCTTTCCGAATCCCGGAATATAGTTTAGCGGAAATACTAAACAGGAGGGATCATTATGATGGTTATGACCGCAAAGGTCAATTTCAAGAAAATCGCAATCATTCTGGCCGCGGTAGTGGGCGTTATTTTGGCAATTGTGCTTCTCTTTGGCGGAAGCAATGATACCACCCCCACCGCAGCCGCCGGTGTAAGCGATAATGACAGTCGGGTCAAGTTTTTGACCGATATGGGGTGGCAGGTCAGTACATCCCCGGTGGAGTCCAGCCAGGTACGACTTCCCAAGGAGCAAACAGAGGTTTATGACCGCTACAACACTCTGCAAAAAAGCCAGGGCTATGATTTGAGTCAGCATGCCGGCAAAACGGTTATGCGCTATGTGTACAAAATCAACAATTTCCCCGGTGCTACCGAACCGGTGTACGCCACGCTGCTGGTCTATAAAAATCAGGTCATCGGTGGCGATGTCACGAACACGGCCGCCAAAGGTGTGATCCAGGGTTTAAAAAAGCAGGAAAATGTCAACCCCATCCAAACCGCGCCCCAGGAAACCACTGCCGCAACTGTTCCGGCCACCACTTAATGATACCACAGCGCAATTGCCTTGACAAGTGGCTGCATAAGTGGTAAGTTATTAATAAGTTCATAGTTCCTCAGGGCAGGGTGTGATTCCCGACCGGCGGTAAAGTCCGCGAGCGCATTTGTGCTGAATCGGTGCAATTCCGATACCGACTGTAAAGTCAGGATGGAAGAGGATATTTGTTACTGTCTTTTTGCGCCCTGAGTGTTTCTCGGGGCGCATTTTTATTGTGGGGGGATGAGTTATGAAAGAGCTCATTTTACAGCTGAAAGAAAACCTTACATTCGTATTAATCAGTGGTTTGATCCTTGCGGCAATCTTTTTGATCGCAAAGTTTACCGAGCGTTTTCTCCCGGGAATGCGGAAGGTTTCTCCGGCCAGACGGGTTTGCATTATCGCTGTCTGTTCCGCCATTGCCGCAGTTTTACATATGCTGGATTTTCCGCTGCTGTTTATCGCACCGGAATTTTACAAGCTGGACTTTTCCGAGCTGCCGGTAATGCTCTGCGGCTTTTATTTAGGACCTTCCGCCGCTGTTGCCTGCGAGGGTGTGAAAATTCTGCTCAAGCTGCTTTTAAAAGGCACTTCCACCGCGTTTGTGGGTGATTTCGCAAACTTTGTGGTTGGTTGCGCACTGGTCTTCCCTGCCGCCGCCATTTATCACATAAAGAAGACCCGCAAAAGCGCCGTTTGGGGACTGGCACTGGGCACGATCATTTTAACCGCTTTCGGCAGTGCCTTCAACGGCATCTACCTTCTGCCCAAGTTCTCCCAACTGTTCGGTTTACCGCTGGACGCCATTATCGGTATGGGCGCAAAAATCCACAGTGGCATCCACTCTGTTACAACCTTTGTTATTTTGGCGGTGGCGCCGCTGAATCTGATCAAAGGCGTTATGATCTCCGTTCTTACATTGCTGCTTTATAAAAAGATTGCCCGTCCTCTGTTTGGTGTAAAAGAGTAATGAAATCGCCCCCGAAAACATTGGGCAACACTCCATAAGGAAGTAATGCCTGAAAAAGCATCTATTTTCGCCATACGGCGTTAAAAAAGCTGGAAATACACCAAGTATTTCTGCGCTTTTTGCCTTGTCTGACGCAAATATCTGCCTTTTTCAGGTGCTATGCAGTTTTAAAGTGGTAACTTTTTTGATGAACAAATAACAAAATCACCGGAATACTGTCGTATTTCGGTGATTTTTTATGCAGTTAAGCGGAAAAGGGACCCTTCAAAACCAATACTTCCTTATGGAGTGTTGCCCAATGTTTTCGGGGGCGATGTTTTTTATTCGGAAACCGGCTCAACTACCGGCTCTGCAACGAGGCTTTGCTCCAATTCTTTTCTGGGCGGCATACCCAGATCCTTGTTCCGGTTAAAGAAGATAAAGAACGGTGTAATGCCCAGGAATATGCTCAGCACCAAAAACAGCACCGCATTGTCCGGATTGCAGGATGCATACAGATCATACAGCGCAATGTATTGGAACACCGCCGCCACGATTGCGATCACAATCATTGCCAAGTAAAACAGCAGCATCATTGCCATGGTTGCGCCAATCATCGCGCCTGCACCGGCATCCACCATTCCGACAGTTCCCACGATGCTGGACATTAACAGCACAAAAACAAGCGCTATAGTGCCAAAAACACCAATCATCAGGCCCAGCAGCACCTTCCGGCGGTTGCGAATCTTGCCTTTGGCTATGTACTGATATTGGTCAGAAATGCTGCCCAGAATCCACACATCTCCCACCGGCAGCCAGCTCAGCCACGGATGGCGGATCCCACGCCGTTTGGCGATGGTATACATGCCCAGAGATTGCAGCACATAGCAAGCGATGCCAAAAGCAAACATCAAGAAATAGAAAATGCAAAAGAACACAAGGAAAAAGCTGCCGATTCCCATCGCAGCGCCGCCAAAGGCGTCCATACCGGGATCAAAGCTATCGTAATAAAATTCATTTCCCATAATTCTACCTCCCAAATTCTGTGTACGTATATTATAGCACACCAATCTTCCATTTGCAACCGTATGTGTATTTCTTGATTTTCTCCACAGAATATGATACCATCTATACGATCTGCGTTGAAAGGAATGTAATTTATGATTGTATCTGTTTTATTGTTTGCAGTAGGCCTGGTCCTGCTGATCAAAGGCGGCGACTGGTTTGTAGACGGCGCAGCCGGTCTTGCCCGCCGGTTTCACCTGCCGGACATCATTGTAGGCGCTACGGTGGTATCCATCGGCACGACGCTGCCGGAGGTTATGGTATCTACCGCCGGTGCACTTAATGGCCAAGGCTCTATGGCCTACGGCAATGCCATCGGCTCGATCATTTGCAACACCGCTCTGATCGCTGCCATTTCCGTTGCAGTGCGTCCCGGCCCGGTTACTGTGAAGACCATGAAGATGCCGGTGCTGTTCTTCTTTGTGTCTGCCGCTATTTACTGTTTTGCCGCCTATATTGCCGGCGAGTTCACACAAACTTTAGGCATCATTATGCTGCTGATTTTCGTGGTGTATATGACCCTTACCGTCCGGCAGGGTCTGAAGCATCCGGAGGACGCGGCAGAAGAAGGGGGAGAATCTTCCGCTCCCAAAAAGCTGTGGCAGGAGCTGCTCCTTCTGGTTGTCGGTGCTGCGGTGATCGCAGTGGGTGCAGATCTTCTGGTTGACCACGGCACGATCATCGCTACCGAACTGGGCGTTCCGGAAACTGTCATCGCGCTGACCTTTGTGGCGCTGGGCACAAGTCTTCCGGAGCTGGTCACCACTATCACCAGCCTGAAAAAAGGCCACGCATCTCTGGGTATCGGCAATGTAATCGGTGCTAACATCTTTAACCTGGTGCTGGTATCCGGTGTCAGTGTTACCGTCGCGCCTTTCAAGGTCCCTGTTGGCAATTTGCTGTTCGGCATCAACTCCTCTTTGGTGCTGGATCTCCCCCTGATGATCGTTGTTATGATCCTGCTGACTTTGCCTGCGCTGCTTTCCAAAAAGCTTCACCGCTGGCAAGGCATCCTGCTTCTGGGCATTTACGCAGCCTTCTGCGCATTACAGTTTGCTCTTTAAAATGGAAAGTCGCAGTCTTTGACTGCGACTTTTTCTATATTTACTAATGACAAATGCTGTCGAAAATGGTATACTGTCCTCATCGATACTTTTGGGGGATAAAAAGATGAAAGAATTTCTGAAATACTTTTTGGGCCAAGGAACGGAAATTGAGTTTGAAAACTTCACCCTTCCTCATTTCCTGCCTATTGCAATCCTGATCGCAGTTATCTTCCTGACTTACCGTTTTCGGGATAAACTGCGCACTTACAAGCACGAGGATGCTATCCGTATGTTTCTGGCCTTTGCGCTGATCTTCTCGGAAATGTCCTATTACTGGCGATTGGTTGCTATGCCTTCCCTTGGTCCCAATCCTATTGACCACCTGCCCATCACTGTCTGCGGCTGGGGTGTAGTTTTCTGCAGCTATATGCTGGTAAGCAAAAATCAGTCACTATTTGACATTTGCTATTTCTGGGCCCTGGGCGGTTCTGTCTTTGCGCTGATCACACCCACCGTCATCTCCTATACCGGCCCTACCCGATTCCGTTACTATCAGTTCTGGCTGGAGCACACTTTGGGCTATGTGGGCGTGTTTTATATGATCTTCGTCCACGGTATGCGTCCTACCATCAAGTCCGCCATCCGCGCTACCTTCTGGCTGGTAGTGCTGGCAGTCATTGCGTTCTTCACAAACCGGATGCTGGGTCCCGGCGCCAACTATCTGTTTTTGGCCGCCCCGGAATCCACACCCTCCGTTCTGGACATCCTGCCGCCCAACTTTGCGCTGCGTACTCTGATTATGGCAGCAGCGGTGCTGGTGCTGTTTGGTGTGGCATACCTTCCCTGGTATCTGATCGACCGAAAAGCCGCTAAAAAGAAGGAAGAAGTCCCTGTCTGATTTTACAAAATGCCCCGGTAGGAAACCTACCGGGGTATTTTTGCAACCAAATCCTTCCCGTTTTTTCGCAGCCATTTTCGGCAGTCCTGATAATCGGGAATTACTTTCTCCACCTCCGCCCAAAAGGCTTTGGAGTGATTCATTTGTTTTCTGTGGCAAAGCTCGTGGACAATCACATAATCCCGCACCCGGCTGGGTGCCAGCATCAAAAGACAGTTGAAATTCAAATTACCCTTGGCGCTGCAGCTTCCCCATCGGGTCTGCTGGCAACGAATGGTGATTCTGCCGTAGCTGACACCGATTTGATCGGCAAAACAGGCCACCCTTGCCGGGAATTCCGCCTTTGCCTGCTGGGCAAGGGCTTTTAACTCCGCCTGGGAAATCGGCGGAATCGGTTGACCGGATAAATGCTTGTTGATCCATTTTTCTTTGCTTTTTATAAACTGCTCAACAGCTGCAATGTCCATTTTCCAAGGGCAGCGTACCAGCAGCTGCCCCGAGGGCAGAATCTGCAGTGCAATGGTTTTCCGGGCACTTCGTATGATTTGATATTCCATAGCAGCGTCAGCGCTTATACAGGCACATTTCATAATGAATGCCGTCTTCCTCTCCGGATTGTAAAATTTCTTCCATATGCCAATCCGGGTCCTCGTCCAGATTGGGGAAGAATGTATCCGAAGCCACGGTGCAGTGGACTTTTGTCACATAGGCCGTATCGCAAAAGGGAAGCATCTGCTTATAAATGCTACCGCCACCGATGACAAAGGCCTTTTCCGCTGTTTTTGCCAAAGCTGCCGCTTCCTCCGGACTGTGGCAAAGGGTGAATCCGGGAATCTCTTGATTATTTCGGGACAAAGCGACATTCACTCTGCCCGGCAGGGGTTTTTGGTCCGGAAAGTCCTCAATGGTGCGTCGTCCTACGATGACCATTGCGCCCCGGGTGGTCTGGCGGAAAAACTTTCTGTCTGCGGTAAGGGCCACCGGCTGTGTGCCGTCCTTACCGATGCCCCAATCATCATAAACTGCTACGATCAGTTCCATTTGCCACCTCAAATTGCCATGGGAATTTCAAATTCGAAGGGATGGAACCGGTAATCTTCCACCGTAAAGCTGTTCTTGGTAAAGTCATAGAAATCGGTAACGCTCTTGTCCAGGGTCACCTTGGGTGCGGCAAAGCCTTCTCTTTCGATCATTGCCTTTACCGCAGGAATGTGCCGGTCATAAATATGGCAGTCCGCGATCACATGCACCAGCTCGCCGGCCTCCAAACCGGACACCTGGGCCATCATCATCAGCAGCATGGCATACTGACAAACATTCCAGTTGTTGGCAGTGAGCATATCCTGGGAGCGCTGATTCAAAATGGCGTTAAGGGTGTTGCCGGAAACATTAAAGGTCATAGAGTAAGCGCAGGGGTACAGATTCATTTCGTGCAGATCCTGGAAATTGAAAATGCTGGTCAAAATCCGACGGGATGCAGGATTGTGCTTCAGGTCATAAAGTACCCGGTCCACCTGGTCGAACATACCCTCTTTATACTGGTGCTTGATACCCAGCTGGTAACCGTAGGCCTTGCCGATGGTGCCGTCTTCACCGGCCCACTCGTCCCATACATGGCTGCCCAGATCTTCAATGCGGTTGGACTTCTTCTGCCAGATCCACAGCAGTTCATCCAGCGCGCTCTTCCAGTAGGTGCGACGCAGAGTCATAATGGGAAACTCTTGTCGCAGGTCATAGCGATTGACCACACCGAACTTTTTGATGGTGTGTGCCGGAGTGCCGTCCTCCCACTTGGGGCGCACCTCCAGATTCTCGTCAGAAAAACCGTTTTCCAGAATATCCCGGCAAGTTGCAATATAAATTTCGTCAGCTCTGCTCATGACAGTTCCTCCTTAACGCGCACCGCGCTTGATTTTTGTCATTATATCACACCAGAAAACAAATTTCCATAGCATTTGACACAATGCTATGGAAATTTATTATCAATCTTTCCGGTAATAATCCGAGGTCAGCAAAAGATTGCTGATTTTTATAAATTCGTTGGCCTTTTGCGCCATTTCCTTCAAATAATCTTCCGTTATTTCCTGACCGCTTTCGTTTTGCACAATGTTGGTTTTTCCGCCGATGGCGATCTCACAGACTACACCGTCCCGGATCCAGCTGCCATTGGGGAAGATCACAAAGCCCTCATAATTCGGGTCAAAGGCATCCTGCCCCAGATAGTCATATTGGCCGGAAAATCCCAGCAGATTTGCCATCGTGGGCAGAAAGTCTGCTGTGTTCAGGGTCTTTTCTACCGTAATTGCCGGGCCATCCGCAGACCACACAAAGCAGGGTGTCTTTTCCAGCAGCAGGGAATGTTCAACACCGGAATGGGCATAAAGCTCTTCCTCATTCTTGTAGCCGTAGGTATAGTGGTCCGTTACACCGATAATTACGGTGTTTTCCAGCTGCCCCTTTTCCTCCAGCTCCTGCAAAAGGTGGCGGAACATATCGTCCACCAGCTTTGCCTTTACCCGGGCGCAGTTTTCCTCCTGGCTTTCATATTTTCGCCGGTACTCTGGGTACTTTTTCAGGGCATAGTGGCTTAACACCTCATTATAGGTATAGCTTAAATGGGCAGAACGGGTGATGATGGTGTTGAGTTTTTTACCGTCCCGGAAGAACAAGTCATTTAATTCCGGAATCTCAAAGAGCAAACAGTCATCATACAACGCATCTTTGTCTGTGGTATAGTCTTCGTAGCAGTTATAGGCATTGTAACCCATTGCCGGTTCAAAGACACCACGGCTGTAGAATGTGGGGGTGTTGTAGTGGAACACCTCCGGACTATAGCCGTTTTTCTTTGCCCGGAAGGCGATGGACTGGTTAAATTCATTGGTTACATAATCGAAAACATACTCACCGGTGGTGGGCAGATAAATACCCGTATTGACGCAGAACTCCGAATTGATAGTCCGGGCAGAGCCGAAACCGGGGGTATAGAAATTGGCAAATTGGATGCCCTCCCCCATCAGCCGGCACAGCGTGGGCGTATCCTCCGGGGTGATCATCCAGTCATCCATGGACTCCATCAGCACCAAAACCACATTCTTGTCCTTGTAGATGCCGGTCATTTCGTTATCCGAATGGTCGCCCCGTTTTTCAAAATAGTCATCAAGCTGTTGGGTTTGTTCCTGCAGCTGCCTTTGATAAGCCGGAGTCAGCGGATAGATTTCGTGCTTCCACACATCCCGGAAGGTCAGCTGATAAATGCCACAAATGCTATACACATTTTTCGCATCGTACATTGTGTTATAGGTAGCACGGTAGGAGGAAGATTGGGCATACTCCGAGCGCGTGCCCCAAACCCCCAAATCCCGGAGAAAAACATATTCCGGAGCAAGACACAATCCCACCACCGCCAGTGCGCTGATGGCCAGCGCCGGCAAACGATACCGTAGCTTATCACCGGAATCGGGAAAACGGATCAGCACGAGCACACCCAGCGCCAATAAAAGCGCGCCGCCGATCCACCACAGCGGCGGAAAGGATGCCAGTACATCCCAGATAAAAACCGCCCCTTCTCCGGCATAAAAGATGTCGGAAAGCCACATCATCCGGTCAAAAACGGCACAGTAGCCAATTTGCGCCAGTGTCCAAATCAAAGAAAAGAAGTATGTGATGCCAAAGAAAATCTTTCCTGCCAACCGGGGCAACACAATAGCGATACCGGCCAAAGTAAAGGACCAAAGAATGCCAAACAGCAAGCCGTTCCATTCTCCGGGGCGCAGCACAGCCGCAGCCAGCACTTCCACCAGGAAATAGCTGCCTGTCAAGGATACCATTTTGGCGCAAAACCTGCCTATGCTCACAAGCATTTTCCAAAACATCGTTTGCTTCAAAACTCTCACCTGCGATTACTAAAGTAATACTGTCTTACCACATAATACAGAAAAATACAAGCAGTCCGAAAGAAGATTTATAAAAAGTTTAATAACCGTTTACATTTTAAAACAAAAACCGCGGCATAGTATGCCTATGCTGCGGTTTTCTGCATTATTCGGGAATGATGCCGTGATAGAAATAAATATACCGACCGGAAAGATACAGCTTTTTCAGACCCCGTTCCAGCGAGGAGTTTTCCGGCAGCAGGTTGTAATCGTCGTAATGCTTTTGGAAAATCAAATTGAAGGCGTGGGTGCCGTCGCTTTTACGGGGGTAGCGCACAAAGCGGTGGGCAAACTGCAGAATGTTGGAGCTTTCCTTCAAAAACGAATCCAGCACCGGGTCCAGCAGCCAGGATGCCGCATAGATCATTGCGCTGCCGTGTTCCGGGAAGCGTTCCTTCAAAATCTTTCTGGCAGAAGCGATTGCCCTGTCCATTGTGGCTGGGGAAATGTCTGCGCCGCTGGGGATATGGATACTTAAGCAATCATCGCCCGGCTTGGCAAGGCAGGTCCATTGGCTCTTGGGGAAGGTGCTTTTTACCCGGTCAGCCTTTTGGGTCAGAGAACGGTGACCGTAGTAATTTTCCGCATCCTCTTCAAAGCTGACCGCAAAGGCATCTGTGTCATCTTCATAGCCCTTGCTGCCTACCATCTGCATTGCGCTGGCGTGAAACAAGCCTTCGGTAAACACCGCCACAATTTCGCCGCTTTGGATGTTTTTCAGATATACCGCGCTGTCCGGCAGCCGGAACAGTTCAAACTGCATACCATCCGTCTCATAGATGCAAGCCTTTGCGAAAATACTCTGCCACCGGAAATACACCGTGTTATAGCCGGGGCGGCCCTGCAGCCGCTGCATAATACCAAGGCTGCGCTTGTAGGAGTCCAATAAGCTTTGAATCTCCCCAGCGGAAAAGCCGCGCTTTGTGTACTGCGCAATAGAATCCGGAATCAAGCCGATCAGGATCTGCACCGGCAGATAGTCCAGCGCTTTACTGTCCTGCACAGCAGGCACAGGAATCTCCTTAAGCTGCTCCAGGCTGCACTGCTTGCCATAAGCTACTGCTGTCCTGACCCAAAGGTTAAGTGCAGCATCTTCGTTGATCGTCTTTGCTGTCTGCACCACATCATCGTAAAACTGTCCAAAAAGGTCATAGTCCTTTTGCAGCTTTTCAATGACCTGCAAATCACAAGCAGGTTTCAGGTCTTCTTTGATTGTTTCATACACCCGGTCCATCCCCTCCGGATATTGGGCGATGGACAGCCGGGCGGCAATCTGGGAAAGTGTCATCCGCTATGCTCCTTTAGAAGTTGGTAGTATGGTAAGCAGCCTGGTGATCCTGGTGAGAAACGATAATGGGTGTTTCGCACATGAGTCGCACCGCAAAAGGCACATTTTCCGGATAGCCCTTCACCGCCAGGGTGTCCCGGTCCAGAACTCTTGCCCGAATGTCCACATCCTTTTCATCCACGATGCAAAATTCTTTATAGGTCATAGCCGGCACCTGGCAACGAATATCCTTAACTACAGCCAATTTATCCTCAAAGAACAATTCAATAGACACCTTGGCGGTATTATAGGTTGTGTTCAAAATCCGGAAGTTGAAATCTTCCTTCCGGCCTGTATTCAGGCCCGCAAAGACCCACATATTAGCGCCGGAGCACTCTCTGCCCTTCAGGAACAGCCGCTCCAGGTCCTTTTTTGCGTTGGGAGAAGGGGTATAGGGCAAGGTCAGCGTTCTCTGGGGGGTGCCGGAAATCACCTCGTCCACACCCAGCTTGGTGAAAATATATTCCACCTGAGGCACATAAGTACTGAAATCGCAGAAGGATTCCTGGGTAGAGCCGGGCAGGAAGCATACGGAAGGCTTAATGGTCTCGTAGGATGCAATGGCAATATCCGAGTCACCTGCATTGAAGCCGTGGTGAGGAATCTGCATAAAGTCGCACTTGATATACTTGCCGAAACGCACCAGCATTCTGGCCTCGTCCATATGGGCATCACCGGTCCACAAGAAGGTCTGTCCGCCCAGTTCCATACGGAAAATCAAAGATATGGAGTTAAACTTTCTGGTCTTCAAAGGAATGTTGTCCTGGCAGGACATAATCTCAAAAGACGCATCACCGATCTGATAAACCTGGCCACAGCGAGGAATATAGATCTCTGTACCCAGCTTCTGCGCCCGCTCCAGAAGAATCCGGTAATGGCTCCTATGAGTAGTGCCTTCTTTGTTAGAGCCGATTTTAACAAGTTTATCAAACTGAGAGTACCGGGTATCGTCCACATCCGGGAAGTTCATAATCAGTTTCTGCAGCTGCACCTCATTCCCGTACTTATCCATAAAGTCATTATACAGGAAGAAATGGTCGCCATCCGGGTGGGTAAAGAACCAGGCGGCAATCACCGGCTTTTCAGAGGGACTGCTTTCCTTTAAGAAGGTCATCAGGTTATCTACATCCGGATCAAAGTTCGTACCGGAATCGATCAGCACAAAACGGCCGTCAGACAGACGCATGATGTAGCACATGCCGTAATCTTCCAACGCTTTCTGGGTAACCTGAGGAGCAACCTGAAACTGACCGGGTTGATCGCAGAAGGAGAAATACCGTGTATTTTCCTCCACTACGATATTCAGTTCCCGCAGATTGTCGTAATAGTTCAGAAAAATGCCGTGTCCTTCGCAAGCGTAGGCCGCGTATGTAAAGCATTCCTGCTCTCTTATCTCCTTCTGCTTCCAGCCGTTATCGGCAAGCAATGCGCAATAGTCCGTAAAAGCTTTCTTCTGGGCATCGCAGATGTTTACCACACGGGTGGTTTTCGTGGACTGTAAGTCCGTAAAATTAGTTTCACCAAATGCAGGAATTGTCGGAATCATAATCAGCACTCCATCAGCACTCCTTAATTTGTTTTTAACATTTTTTCAAGCTTGGGGAAACGGCAGGTGTCGTCAAATGCCTTGCAAATCAGCTTGTCCATAAAGGCAATGATAAAAGAATTGATGGCAGTGGTTACCAGTGTTCCCAAGCCGATGCTGTGGAAACTGGTCGTGCCAATGGTGGCCCAGTCGAAGGTCTTTACATCCGCAAACAGTGTCAGCGCCAGCACAACGGAAACCGCCAAAAGGGTGATGTCAAACACTCTTTTCACTTTGGGGATAACGATTTGAAACTTTTTGGCCAACTCCGCCACAAACAGCTCATATACCTGCAGCGGCATATAGGTGTGGAAGCAGCAGGCAACACCAAAGCCTACCAACACATCCCCCACCAAAAGCAACACCCAGCGCAGCCAGACTGCCTGCACGGTTACATCCTTAAGCAGCCACAAAAAGAAATCCAGTACGCCGCCGTATACCACCGCCACAGCAAAGGCCAGCAGATACCGCCAGTCAAATTTGCGGATGATCAGGCAAAGGGCGATCAGCAGCACACCCTGGACCAAATACTCCAGCATACCCACACTAAAGCCGCTCCACAAATGGGCCACCGCGTCATACAAAACAAAGGGTGGCGCGGCGATCATAGAAACGCCCAGGTCCGCTTTGCTGCAAACAGCCACGCCCAGCGCCACAAAAAGGATGCCGAAAATCCACAAAAGTTCGGCAGATTTGTTTATCTTTTTCATAACATCTTCCTATCTGTCTTTCTTTTGTCATTCTATGCTTTTTACCGGGAAAAGTCAATGCAAAATAGGTATTGCCATTGTCATTTTTTGGTGTTATAGTCTGTATATACAACACCTGCTTTTAGGGAGGTAGAAAACCATGGGTGAAGAAATCAAGACCACCGAGCTGACTGACGATATTTTGCTGCTGAACCGGGATGTGGAGCATCTGGTGATCCAGGCAGGGGCAAAACGCTGCCCGGGTTTGGGATTCGATGACAAGTACGACATTTTGCAATTTGTCCATTTCTCGGACATTCATTACAGAACAGCCAACTGGAACAGAGTCGTCAGATACATTAATCATTACAGCGATTATTTCGATTTTGCTCTTCATACCGGCGACTTTGTGGGCCATAACCAGGATTTCTATGTAGACCTGTACCACGAGGGTGATCCCTGCAAAAAGGTGATTTACAACTGTGTGGGCAATCACGACACTTATGCCACCGATATGTCTTTGGCAGACAAAGCTGTGACCAAAAGCCTGATTTTCACCCAAACCGATGATTGGGATGTGGTGTACTGCGATTGTGAAGCCTCTATGACCTACTACAAGGACTTCCCCCAGGCCAATGTCCGTATGATCGTTCTGGACATCTATTACAGCATCCAGGAGCAGCAGCAATGGCTTAAAGAGGTTTTGGAGGATGCCCGGCAGAAGGGACTGTGTGTCTTCACCGTTTCCCACGAGCCTACCGGCTATATTGAAGATACCTTCCACTCCAATTTTTACTCTATGAACAACTTTAACGACAACCACAGAAAAGAGTTCCCAGGTTTTGTAGAGCCGGAGTACGATTATTTCAACAGACCCCTGTTTGAAAAGGTCATTGCCGATTTTATTGCCAAGGGCGGTATTCATATTTGCCACCTGGCAGGCGACCATCACCACGATGTGTTCGGCACCAGCAAACTGGGCATTGTAAACAACGTTGTCCCCTGCGCTATGTGTTTGAGAAATTGGTGCGACGGCAATCGTGTCTTCGGCACAAAGACCCAGGACTGCTTCAATGTGGTCAGCATCGATACCAATCTGGGCCTTTTCAAAATCGTCCGGGTTGGCGATAACTTTGATTTCTGTCTGCGCAGCCGCACCGCACTGTGCTTTGACTATATCAACAAGAAAGTGATTGCCAGTTTCTAAATAAACAAGAGCCACCCATAAAGGGTGGCTTTTCTTTTGGCGGAGACGGCGAGATTCGAACTCGCGTGGGATTTCTCCCTAACTGATTTCGAGTCAGCCCCGTTATGACCACTTCGATACGTCTCCATAAACCTCGGCTATTATATCAGTACCCTTTGCAAAAATCAAGGTTTCTTCTTGGCCAGTTCCAGTACTTGCTGCATATGTTTCGTAATATCCCCATAGTTTTCCCGCTTATGCGGACGCAGACAGCCGGAGCAGTCTTTAATTCCCTCTTGGGTGTATGTAAAATTACCGCCGCACTTGTCGCCCAGGGCATACAGCGGGCAATAGCAAAACAGACAGCTGAAGCCTTCCTTGTCTGCGCCTGCGTGGCAAGGAAAATATTCACAATCTTTATGCTGGAAGAAATCATAATTTGCCATATTAAGCGTCCTTTCCATTGTGTTGTTAACAAACCGTCCAGGGATAAATTCCCGGAGGGTCCTGGGTAAATTCCATTTTTTCGCCGGTTACCGGATGGCAAAAGGCCAATCTATGTGACCAAAGAGCGATCTCGCAGTTATCTTCCAAAGTGCTGTATTTCCGCTCCCCTACCAAGGGCAAATCCCGGGAGGCAAACTGCACCCGGATCTGGTGAGTCCGGCCGGTTTCCAGCTGAATGCGCACCCGGCTCAAACCGTCTTTGCGACGGAGTACCCGGTAGCCCAGAGAGGCCGGCTGCACGCCCTTTGCCATTTGGGGCACAACAAGTGTCATCTTTCTGGCCTTATCCCGGAACAGCAAATCGCAAAGCCTACCTGTGTCCTGCTCCGGTGCGCCATGGACGACAGCCAAATACGCTTTTTCAAATTGGTTATCCCGGATTTGCCGGGAAAGCTCTGATGCCGCCTGCTGTGTACGGGCCAGCACCATCAAGCCACTGACTACCCGGTCCAAACGGTGAACCGTAAACACCGATTCGTCGCCAATGGCACTGCGCACCAGTTCCGGCATACCCCCCGGCTCATCGGTGGAAAGCACCCGGGCAGGCTTTATCGCCACAACGATTGCTTCGTCTGCATACAAAACGGTTATCGGTTGCATATCCTGCCCTCCCTTTTTTTGATAATTATAACACAGAAAAGTGCTGTATTCAACCGCAACTTTCCTGCAGAAGCACAGCCGTCTGCAGTATATTTTAAGGACTATTTTGGAGCTTTGAAAGACCATTTTGGTACTGGACTTTTGGGCAATATCCACTATAATAAAATCAGATAAAAACGAGGAGGCAGCTTATGTTTCACATTTACAAAATGCGCGATGACCATGTCCTGGATTTTGCCGCAGAAGAGCTGAAAAAATACCTTTGGATGATGATGCCGGAATGTGGCAACACCCCTATTTCCATTGACCCCTCCGCAAAGGACGGTTTCCGTCTGGGTCTTCTGGAAGATTTTGGTCTGCCTAACGAAGCGCCCGATCCGGTCCGGGACGATGTTGTCCACGTAGATACTGACGAATGCGGCGGTATTTTAGCCGGCTCTAATGCCCGGAGTGTACTGTTTGCCGTTTACCGCTTCCTGCGGCTCAACGGCTGCCGCTGGCTGTTCCCCGGCGTAGACGGCGAGTACATCCCCCGGAAGAATATCGAGCCTCAAAAGTATCATAAGCTGGCTGACCACTGGTATCGCGGCCATACTACCGAGGGTATGCCCAGTATTGAGCAGGCAATGGATTTCATCGACTACAACACCAAGCAGGAACAAAATGTCTTTGCCCCTCTGGGTGTTTGGGGATACCACGACAATTACTATAATCACGCCTATACCGACGCTCACAGAGATCCCGAGCCGGTAACTATGACACAGCACGACCAGTGGAAGGCCCTTTACTTAACGGAGATCACCAAGCGCGGTCTTCTTATCACCGATGGTGAGCATGCAGATTGCGCCAGGTCCATTGGCATCGATCCGGATGAACGGATGTCCTTTGTCCGGGGTGAGAAATTCCCCACAGAGGAGCAAAAATCCAAAATGGCAATGCTGGACGGTGTTCGCACCTTGCGTAAGGACCGCTGGAACGTGGGCAAATATAACTGCGGTGATCCCTTCACCACCCAGCTGTGCTACTCCCAGCCGGAGATTCGCACCAATCTGGTAAAAGTTATTGCAGACCACGCAGAAAAGAACCAGCATCTGGACAGTATGCAGATCTTCCTTTCTGATGCCCACCACAACCACTGTGAGTGTCCGGACTGCTACGATACCCGTCCTTCTGACTACTTGATTATGATCTGTAACGAACTGGACGAGGAACTGAACCGTCGCGGTATCCACACCAAGCTTGTCTTCTACATCTATGTGGATTTGATGTTTGCGCCGGAGAAGGAAACGCTGAACAACCCCGATCGGTTCTTCCTGCAATTCTGTCCCATCACCCGTTCTTACACCAACAGCATTGACGAAAACACCATCATTCCCCCTCCCAATCCCTACATTCGCAAAAACGAGTGGGAAGCTCCCAAAACTATGGAAGGCTGTGTAGCACACCTGAAGGATTGGCAAAAAACCTTCCCCGGCCAGTGTTACACCTACGAATATCACTTCTGGAGACCTCAGTACCGGGATCCGGGCCTGACTTATATCAGCCGCCGTCTGTATGACGATGTACGCAGTCAAAAATATTTTGGCAGTCAGGGTATGTTACAGGACGGCTCTGTTAAAAGCTTCTTCCCTCACGGCTTCCACGATCATATCTACGCAGAAACCCTGGTCAACCGGGATTGCGACTATGACGCAGAAAAGGCTGACTTTATGCAGCACCTGTACGGCGAGGATTGGAAGCAGGTCAACGCTTATCTTACTGCGATTTCCGAAGCCTTTGGCGAAAAGTATATGGCCGGTGAAGACAGTGCCGATCCCGATAAGGGCACGCATTACAACCCCGGCCGCGTGCCTTATCTGGAAAAGGTCAAGGAACTGGCCGCAATGGCAAGGGATCTGGCGGCAAAGCATCTGGTGATGCCTACACGACCCCAAACGGTGGCTTACCGGCTGCTGAAACGCCACGCAGAATACTGCCAGCGGCTGGCTGAAATATTTATCGAAAAATGCCAAGGCAATAACAAGTACGCTTTGGAAATGTTCCGCAAGTTTGTTTATGACTTTGGCAAATACGATATTGAGATGGAGCGTTACGCGGACATCGGTCTTGCAATGAGTGCTTTGGAAGTTCTTGTCAAGCAGATGCCCAAAATTGAATTTTAAAGTCCGTCAAGAAACGGATGCTATACAGCCATGCTGTAAAATTTCTTTTTAAAACAGGAGGTTAAAAACACATGCTGGCCATTACCAATGCAGAACTAATTATGCGCGACCACCTAATTCCCGATGCAGTACTGTTTGTGGAGAACGGAAAAATTGAAGGATACGGTGAACAGCGCAATACAGTGATCCCCGCAGACTGTGACATTTTAGATGCACAAGGTGCCTATGTTGGCCCCGGTTTGGTAGATATCCACACCCACACCGGAGATAATTGGCAATTCTGGCAGGAACCCATAAAAGCAGCGCTTTTTCATCTGAAACACGGTACCACCACGGTATTGCCCGCATCCTACGCTCGTATGAGTCTGGAACAGCATATTGAAATGGGCTGCAATGTTCATAAAGCTATGCAACAGCCCGGTGGGGAGACCATCGCCGGTGTATATTTGGAAGGTCCCTACACCAACCCTAAATTTGGCTCTAATCGTTCCTGTAATCCTTGGAACAAGCCGGTAGAGGCAGCGGACTATGAACCTATGATTGCCGCCTGCGGTGACATTGCCAAAGCATGGACGGTAGCGCCGGAGCGAAACGACATTTTGCCTTTCGTGTTGGCAGCAAAAAAAGCAAATCCCAACATCCGCTTTACAGTAGGTCACAGCGAAGCCACTCCTCAGCAAATTGAAGCACTAATACCGTATGGTCTATGCATTGGCACCCATCACACCAATGCTACCGGTAGTCTGCCCAAGTATCCTGAATGTCGGGGTGTATGCGTAGACGAAGCCGTAAATTACAACCGCGACATCTATGCAGAGTTGATCTGCGACAGCAGAGGCATCCACGTAGATCCCTATATGTTGCGTTTGATTCGCAAAATCAAGGGTGATGACCGAATCATTTTGATATCCGATCGCACTTACGCTGATGCGCCCAACCCTCCCGGCTATGATGATATTACGGATATCAATTTTGACAAGTGGGGCGATATAGCCGGCTCCAAGCTAACACTGGAGGTGGCCTGCCGCAATTATATGATTCATACCGGAGCATCCATCGTAGACGCATTTAGGGTGGCATCTTACAATCCAGCGCGAGCACTGGGTTTTACAGATCGAGGTGAGATTGCAGTGGGTCTGCGTGCAGATTTAATTTTTGTAGACCAGAAGATGCATGTCAGAACTGTTATCGTCAACGGTATCAAGCGCGTATAAAAAGAACATCCACAGAGAAAATCCGCAAGTAATGAGAATTACAGCAAAATTTTCCGTCCATATCCGCTTCACAAAAAAAAGACACGCTAAGGGCAACACTCCATAGGGAAGTATTGGTTTTGAAGGGTCCCTTTTCCGCTTAACTGCATAAAAAATCACCGAAATACGACAGTATTCCGGTGATTTTGTTATTTGTTCATCAAAAAAGTTACCACTTCAAAACTGCATAGCACCTGAAAAAAGGCAGATATTTGCGTCAGGCAAGGCAAAAAAGCGCAGAAATACTTGGTGTATTTCCAGCTTTTTTAACGCCGTATGGCGAAAATAGATGCTTTTTTCAGGCATTACTTCCCTATGGAGTGTTGCCCAATATAGCGTGTCTTTTTATTATTCCTGGGAATATTCCTTTGCTACATCCAATAACAAATCTAAAAATGCGCGTGTTGCCTTTGAAATATATTTCTGTGTATTAAGATAAGCAAAAGTGTGTCTCTTAACATCGCAAACATCCCTATATTCTACATTTTGGGAAAATGTACCCTTCCAGGAAAGGGACGGGACAAACGAAACGCCCAGACCCATTTCAATGTATTTTCTTGCGCAGTCAGGATCATCACTTTGAATAACGATGTTGGGAGCAAAACCTTCGCAGTGGCATATTTCGTTCGTCAGTTTATAAAGGCCGCTTTTATTGCCCAATGTGATAAATTTTTCATTTTCAAGTGCTTTTACTGAAATGTTTTTGTTGCGTGCAAGAGGATTATCTTTTTTGATTGCCAATAGCAGTTTATCCACAATCAGCAAATGCTTTGAGAAAAATTTTTGTTCCAGAATTCTGTCTGAAACAATCAAATCGTACTTGTCGGTCGAATCCTCAACTGTGTGATTTATAAAAAAAACTACATCACTATAGCTTTGTTGAAACCGTTCGACAGCTTTTGTCACTATACGTCTGTTGGTTTCCGCAAGTATTTTAATTGTGCCTGATATCTTTTGGTTGTCACATAGCTTAATTTTCGCATCATATATGAGCATCAAGGCAGTTTTGACATTGTTGTATAGTATGCTCCCTTGTTCGTTAAGAAAAAGCTTATTCGCAGATCGGTCAAAGAGCGTGGTGCCCAGCTCATCCTCAAGTCTGTGAATACTTTGAGAAATATTCGACGTTGGCACGTTATAATTTCTTGCTGTTTCAGAAAAGTTTTCCGTTTCGGCCGCGCTGCAAAAATATCTCAATTGTAAGAGTTCCATTAACCTCACCTCACTCCCATTTTATTTTAAAAAAGTAATCCTGTCAAGATTCACTATATTATAAAACATATAGTAAGCGTACTCTTTTTCATTATTTACAATATGTTTTCAATACCGTACAATAACAGAAAAATATAACGAAAGAGGTTGTGTTTTATGATTTACGGTGTGGCTTTGCTAGCCGGGTGCATGCTTGTAGGCTCCTTTTTGGGAAATGTTTTCGGTCTTTTAACCGGCCTTAACTCTGATATCGGCGGCGTTGGTTTTGCAATGATTTTACTTTTATTAGTAACCAATTCCCGCAAACTAAATAGAATTATACCCGAAACATATGTTAAAGGAATTCATTTTTGGAAAGAAATGTATATTCCCGTTACAATCGCTATGGCGGCATCACAAAATGTTGTCAGTGCCTTAAGCAGTGGCTTCCTTGCGTTAGTTTTAGGGCTGGGTGTAGTATTGATTATGCTGTTTCTTATCCCTTTGTTTAATAAGTTTGCTCCAAGCGAAACCGAGAGTAATGAAATGGAGGCGGAAGAATGAAGGAAATATTCAATATTATTGTTGACCTGTTTGTAAAAAACGGCTTTGTTATGGCGTTTCTAATTGTTGGAATTGTTGCAATGTTCTCCAATTTTATTTCCGCTAAAGTCACTCGCGGAAGAATCCATTCGTCAGCAATCGCTATTTTCCTTGGACTCATTTTAGCATATATAGGAGGAAGAGTTGCTGGTGGATCAAAAGGGCTTTCAGATATACCTATATTCACCGGCATTGGCGTTTTGGGTGGTTCGACACTTCGCGATTTTACAATTATATCAACAGCTTATGGTGCAAAATTGTCCGAAATCAAGAAAAGCGGTTTAATAGGTGTTATTTCTCTTTTCTTGGGAATTGTACTTACGTTTATCATTGGTGCCCTTGTCTCAGTTGCATTTGGCTACCGGGATTCTGCCAGCGTGACTACCATTGCAGCAGGTGCTGTTACTTTTATAGTGGGACCTGTTACAGGCGCGGCAGTTGGCGCAAGCTCTGACGTTGTTGCAATCTCAATTGCAACAGGTGTATTAAAATCCATTGCAGTAATGCTCCTTACCCCAGTACTTGCAAAAAAAATAGGCCTTAAGACGCCACGCGCGGCAATGGTTTTTGGTGGATTAATGGGAACTACAAGCGGAGTATCTGCAGGTCTGGCAGCAACAGATCCCAAACTGGTTCCTTATGGTGCTATGACTGCTACATTTTATACCGGACTTGGTTGCTTGCTTTGTCCTTCGGTATTATATTTCTTGGTAAATATATTTTTACCGTAAAATCATAATTGCTCAACAATCACTACAAAAAGATAAAGAAACCTGCATTTGCAGCTAGAAGTTCCCCACCAAACAAATCGAAAAACAGAGTGATTTATGTTGATTTATAGACTAGACTTTTCCAAGGCATTCGCTATAATATACTTTGAGGACTTTGGTTGAAGAGCAACCATAATGAGGGGGCAGTTTATGTTTCATATTTACAAAATGCGCGACGATCATGTTCTGGATTTCGCAGCAGAAGAACTGAAGAAATACCTTTGGATGATGATGCCGGAATGCGGCAACACACCCATTTCCCTTAACAGTGAAGCCAAGGACGGTTTCCGTCTGGGTCTTCTGGAAGATTTTGGTCTTTCCAATGAAGCACCCGATCCGGTGCGCGATGACGTTGTCCATGTTGATACCGATGAAAACGGCGGCATTTTGGCCGGTTCCAATGCCAGATCTGTTCTGTTTGCCGTGTACCGTTTCCTGCGGCTCAACGGCTGCCGCTGGCTGTTCCCCGGCATTGACGGTGAGTACATTCCCCGGAAAAACATCGAGCCTCAAAAGTACCACAAATTGGCTGACCATTGGTACCGTGGTCACACCACCGAGGGCAACCCCAGCATTGAGCAGGTGCTGGACTATATCGACTTCCACGCCAAGCAGGAAGAGAATTTCTATGCCCCTATGGGTATTCAGACCTACCACATCCGCTACTACAACCACGAGTACAACCAGAAAAACCGGGACCCGGAACCCGTTCCTGCATCCCAGTATGACCAGTGGAAGACTCTGTGCCTTGCAGAGCTTTTCAAGCGTGGTATGCTGATCACCGACGGTGAGCACGGCCAGGTCCCTGCTTCCATTGGTTTGAAGATCGAGGACAAAGAGGCCTATATTCGCGGTGAGAAAGTCCCCACAGAAGAACAGATCTCCAAAATGGCTATGCTCAACGGCAAGCGCGGCCTGCGTAAGGACCGTTTCAACATCGGCAAATATAACTTCGGCAACCCCGACAACACCCAGCTCTGCCTCTCCCAGCCGGATGTTCGCAAGGCATTGGTGCAGACCTTTGCTGACTATGCCGCCTCCAACCCCCACGCTGACCATCTGTCTTTGTACTTTGCCGATGCCAACCATAACCACTGTGAGTGCCCGGATTGCTATGATACCCGTCCCTCTGATTATCTGGTTATGATCGCCAACGAGCTGGACGAGGAGCTGACCCGTCGCGGTCTGAACACCCGTTTCTGCTTCTCCACCTATGTGGATATGATGTTCCCTCCCCAGAAGGAAAAGTTCAAGAATCCCAGCCGTTTCTACATTAAGTTTACTCCCATCACCCGTTCCTACACCGCCAGCTTGCAGGAGGATTCCATTATTCCTCCCTCCAAGCCCTATTTGCAAAAGAATGTGTGGGACGCTCCCAAGACCATCGAAGATTGTGCCTCCTACCTGGTTGACTGGCGCAAGCAGTTTGAAGGCCAGTGCTACACCTACGAGTATCACTTCTGGAGAGCCCAGTACAGAGATCCCGGCTTAACAGACATCAGCCGCCGTTTGTACGAAGATGTTCGCAGCCAGAAATACATTGGCAGCCGCGGCATCCTGCAGGACGGTTCTAACAAGAGCTACTTCCCCCACGGCTTCCACGATCATATTTTTGCAGAAACCCTGGTCAACCGGGAACTGGATTACGATGCAGAAAAAGCTGACTTTATGGAGCATCTGTACGGAGATGACTGGAAGCAGGTCAATGCCTACTTAACCGGCATTTCCCAGGCCTTTGGTGAAAAGTATATGGCCGGTGAAGAAAGTGCCGACGAAGCCAAGGGTATGCACTACAACCCCGCCCGTGTTCCCTACCTGGCAAAGGTCAAGGAACTGGCCGCAATGGCAAGAGATCTGGCCGCCAAGCACAAGGTAATGCCCACTCGTCCCCAGACCGTGGCTTACCGTCTGCTGAACCGCCACGCAGAGTACTGTGAGCGGCTGGCTGAGGTATTTATGGAAAAGTGCCAGGGTCACGACAAGTATGCCCTGGAGCTGTTCCGCAAGTTTGCAAATGACTACAGTGATTACGAATACGAAATCGAGCGCTATATGGACTTTGGTCTGGCTATGAGCGCGCTGGAAGTCATTGTTAAGCAAATGCCCACAATCGAATTCTGATAATTCTCCCGACAGCGTTGCTGTCGGGAGTTTTTTGATAGTGAAAAATCGAAGGATTTATGTTGTTTTTTAGACTAGACTTTTCCTCAATATCCACTATAATGGGCTATGAGGAATTTGGTTGGAAAAACCAAAAATCAAGGAGGCAGAAAATGTTTCACATTTACAAAATGCGCGACGATCATGTTCTGGATTTTGCCGCAGAGGAACTGAAGAAATACCTGTGGATGATGATGCCGGAATGTGGCAACACCCCCATTGCTGTTGATCCCAATGCCAAGGACGGTTTCCGTCTGGGTCTTTTGGAAGATTTTGGTCTGCCTAACGAGGCAAAAGACCCGGTCCGGGAGGATGTTGTCCACATCGACACTGACGAAAAAGGCGGCATTCTGGCCGGCTCTAATGTCAGATCTGTGCTGTTTGCGGTGTACCGTTTCCTGCGTCTTAACGGCTGCCGTTGGCTGTTCCCCGGCATTGACGGTGAGTACATCCCCCGGAAAAATATCGAGCCTCAAAAGTATCATAAGCTGGCTGACCACTGGTATCGCGGCCACACTACCGAGGGCGATCCCAGCATTGAGCAGGTTATGGACTTTATTGACTACAATACCAAGCAGGAGCAGAACTACTTTGCTCCTCTGGGCGTCCACACCTACCACGAGCGCTATTATGCCCACAATCTTAATGAAATGAACCGGGAGCCGGAGCCTGTTCCCCAGTCCCAGTACGATCAGTGGAAGGGCCTTTACCTGGCTGAAATCACCAAGCGCGGTCTGCTGATCTGCGACGGTGAACACGGTGATTGCCCTCGCTCCATCGGCATTCTGCCGGAAGATCGCAGTGCCTACATCCGCGGAGAGAAATTCCCCACCGAGGAGATGGTCTCCAAGATGGCAATGCTGAAAGGCAAACGGGGTCTTCGCAAGAACGTGTTTGACATCGGCAAGTATAACTTTGGTGATCCCAACAACACCCAGCTGTGCTACTCCCAGCCGGAGGTCCGCACCAATCTGGTCAATGTCATTGCCGAGTTTGTGGAGGCCAATCAGCATCTGGACAATGTGCATATCAACTTTGCCGATGCCAACCACAATTACTGTGAGTGTGAAGCCTGCGGTGATACCCGCCCGGCTGACTTTATGATCATGGTTGCCAATGAGCTGGACGAAGTGCTGACCAAGCGGGGCATAAAGACCAAGCTGGTATTCTACCTCTATGTGGATCTGATGTTTGCGCCTATTAAGGAGCGGCTGAATAACCCTGACCGTTTCTTTATTCAGTTCGCGCCCATCACCCGTTCCTACACCTCCAGCGTATATGAAGACACCATCATCCCCCCTCCCAATCCCTATGTAAAGAAAAATGTTTGGGATGCGCCCAAGACGATGGAAGGTTGTGTCGCGCTGTTAAAAGAGTGGCAGAAGGACTTCCCCGTTCAGTATTATACTTACGAATACCATTTCTGGAGAGCCCAGTATCGTGACCCCGGTCTGGTAGACATCAGCCGTCGTATGTACGAGGATGTGCTTTCTATGAAGCTTATCGGCTGCCAGGGCATTTTGGAGGACGGCTCTAACAAGAGTTACTTCCCCCACGGTTTCCACGACCACATCTGCGCAGAGACTCTGGTGGACCGGGACCTTGACTACAACGAACAGTATGCAGACTATATGCTGCATCTGTACGGCGATGACTGGAAGCAGGTCAATGCTTACTTAACCGGCATTTCCGAGGCCTTTGGTGAAAAGTATATGGCCGGTGAAGACAGCGCTGACCCGGCAAAGGGCACCCACTACAACCCCGGTCGCGTGCCTTACCTGACCAAGGTGAAGGAGCTGGCCGCTATGGCCCGGGATCTGGCCGCCAAGCATAAGGTGATGCCCACTCGTCCCCAGACGGTGGCCTACCGCCTGCTGAATCGCCACGCGCAGTATTGCCAGCGTCTGGCAGAGATCTTCCTGGAAAAGTGCCAGGGCCACGACAAGTTCGCCTTGGAAATGATGGAGAAGTTCATTGCAGACTACGGCAAGTATGACTTCGAGCTGGAGCGGTACTTCGACTTTGGCCTCGCTATGAGCGCACTGAAGGTCATTGTCAAGCAAATGCCCACCATCGAATTCTAAAAACCCATATCAAAACCCCTGACACAATGTCAGGGGTTTTTTCTCTGTTTTGCACAGACGGTTTTCTTTCGCATAAACTGTCCTATAAGCGGTTTTGCTTATTGCTCTTATCAGAAATTCTCATCAGGAGGTATTCGTATGTCTGATAACTTTCAAGGCAGCGTCAACTGCTGCCCGGAGGACCTGAATCAAGGTCTTTCCGTTCACACACGAAAGATCACCGACAGCTGCCGGGACAAAGACTGCATTGAAGACCTTCGCGTCTACTTAACAAAAGGCTCGCAAGCAATTCTGGATTCCGCATCCGGTGCAAAGGTGCGTTGCGCAGACCTGCTTTACACCTATATTGATGTAGAGCCGGTAGCTTTTGACCGGAATCATTATTGCATCGATGTAACCTTCTACTACCGGATTTTGGCCGATGCCACCGTCGGCACCTGCCGTCCTGCCGCACTGTACGGTCTGGCCGTATTCTCCAAACGGGCGGTCCTTTGCGGAGAGGACAGCCGCGCCCACATTTTCACCAGCGACACCCGCATCGATGCCGCAGATGGCTTAAGCCGGTACAGCGCTAACCGCCCCACCGCCGTGGTGGAAGTGCTGGATCCTATGGTCCTTTCCTCCAAAGTGCGGGAGGTCTGCGATTGCAAATGCAAGGAAAACACCGTCATTCAGATTCCTGACTGCATTTTGCAGATGTTTGACGACCAGCTTGTACTTTCCGGAGAAAATCGCCGGCTGTCTGTGACCCTGGGGCAGTTCTCCATTATCCGGCTGGAACGGGATGCCCAGCTGATCGTTCCCGTTTTAGACTACAGCATCCCCACCAAGGAGTGCTGCGACACCCCCGGCTGCGCAGAGGACCCTTGCGAGATGTTCTCCCGGATCCCCTTCCCGGCTGCACAGTTTACACCCACCGACTGCGACCGTCAGGACAAATGCGGCTGCAACTACACAACTACCGATCATTGCAATTGCTGAAAAAAGCCGGAGGGAAACCCTCCGGCTTTCATTTTTGATTAGCGGATCACACGAACACGGATGACGCTGTCGATCTTCTCCAGATCCTCCACCACCTTTGCAGGAGTAGGCTCATCCAGATCCAGCATGGTATAGGCAAACTCGCCCTTACTGCGGTTGATCATATCGGAAATGTTGATATTGTCCGCAGCCAGCGTGGTGGTAAACTGACCGATAGAATTGGGAATATTCCGGTGCAGAATGGTCACACGGCCGGGCTTGGTGCAAATGCCCATATCGCAGGCAGGATAGTTCACAGAGTTCTTGATGTTACCGTTTTCCATATAATCCATTACCTGACGGACGGCCATCTTGGCGCAGTTGTCCTCGGACTCCTCAGTAGAGGCGCCCAGGTGAGGAATGGCAATGACACCTTCCATACCGGCGGTCTTTTCGTTGGGGAAATCGGTAATGTACTTCTTGACCTTGCCGGACTTCAGTGCAGCTTCCATAGCCTCGTCATCCACCAGAAGGTCACGGGCAAAGTTCAAAATGATCACGCCGTCTTTCATCTTGGCAATGCTTTCCGCATTGATCATTTTCTTGGTGCTGTCCAACAGCGGCACATGCAAGGTGATAATATCGCAGTTTTCGTAGATCTCCTCACGGGTCTTGACCGGGATAATATTGCTGTCCAGATGCCAGGCTGCGTCAATGGAAATGTAGGGGTCACAGCCGTAAACCTGCATACCCAGACCGATGGCAGCATTGGCCAAAGGACCACCGATCGCACCCAGGCCAATAACACCCAGGGTCTTGTTCATAATTTCCGTACCGGCGAATTGGGACTTGCCCTTCTCCACCTTTTTACCCACATCAGCTTCGTCCTTGATGGTCTTGACCCACTGGATACCGCCCACCACATCGCGGCTGCCCAGCAGCATACCGCAGATAGCCAGTTCCTTAACACCGTTGGCATTGGCGCCAGGTGTGTTGAAAACAACGATACCTTCTTCTGCGCAGCGGTCCAGGGGAATATTGTTGACACCTGCACCGGCACGGGCAATGGCTGCCAGCTTGTCGGAGAACTCCATCTCGTGCATTGCAGCACTGCGGACCAAAATGGCATCTGCCTCATTGGCATTCTCGGTAGCCTGATAGTTATCGGTCCAGAGAGCAGTGCCCTTGGCAGAGATCTTATTTAAGTAATGAACATGATACATTTCTATTTCCTCCCCGTTGGGTTTTATTTCAAAAATTTGTCTAACAGCCGATAACCCTCTGAAACAAAGTTTCCGGTGGCTGCCGCTTCTTTTTCGCTATAGTGAGCAAGGCCCTTGCGCTGCAAGGTGCTGTCATAAATAATATATGGTACCGGATCAGAGGTATGTGTCCGGCAGCGGATGGGTGTGGGGTGGTCCGGCGCGATCAGCAACCGGTAATCCTCACCGGAGGCATCCATCTGCTCCTTGACCCGCGCCACCACGCGGCTGTCCAGATATTCAATAGACTGGATTTTGTTTTCAATGCTGCCCTGGTGACCCATTTCATCCGGTGCTTCCACATGGATATAAGCAAAGTCGCAGCCATCTTCCAGCACTGCTTTTACTGCCGCATCGGCTTTGCCTTCATAATTGGTATTGAGTGAGCCGTCGGCGCCGGGCACCTCGACCACTTTCATACCTGTACCCACAGCAATGCCCTTCAACAGGTCCACCGCAGAGATCATCGCGCCTTGCAGGCCGGTTTTTTCCTGAAACAGCTGCAACGAAGGCTTTGTGCCTGCGCCCCAGAACCAGAGGCAATTGGCTTTTCGCTTGCCTTCTGCCGCCCGCTTCAAATTGATCGGATGGTTGTTCAGCAAATCATAGCTTTTTTCCATCATCTCCCGGAAGCAAGGCTCCTGGGGAAGATAAGGTCCGATCTTTTCGCCCAAATGGTCGTGGGGCAAATACATATCCAATACCCGGCCCTGCTTCCACTTGGTAATATGCCGGTAACTGGTGCCGGTATAGAACTGGAAGGTTTCATTGTTGAAATGGGCTCGGATAGTGTCCATCAGCACATCCGCTTCCTGGGTGGAGATTTCGCCGGAGCTATGGTCAACGATGGTCTTTTCCCCGAAAGGCTCATCCTCCGTCACTGTCACAATATTGCAACGGAACACTACATCCTCCGGCTCCATCTGGACACGAACACTCAACGCTTCCAGGGGTGATCGTCCGGAATAATTTGCCTGGGGATCGTAACCCATCACCGCCAGATTGGCCACATCGCTGCCCGGCTTCATAGAATCGGGAACGGTTTTGGCAAGGCCCAATTCGCCTTGACTTGCCAACAAGTCCATCACCGGTGTTTCGGCAACCTCCAGCGGTGTCTTACCGCCCAGAGCTTCCAATGGTTCATCTGCCATACCATCGCCTAAAATAACGATATATTTCATTTGACCATCTCCCTTTCCACAATTGCGGATTTATTTATTATGGTATCACTTTTTTGCGACAATTACAATATGAAATTTGGGCATATTTCTCATTTATTTCAGCGGTTTTTTGGTGAATTTGTATGAGAAAGAATTTGACGAGGCCTCCGCAAGCGGATGCCTCGTCAAAAGGTTTACAAATTTTCAATTTCCTGCAGCCACAGTCTTGCAGATGCATCGCTGGGCATTTTCAAATCCATTCGCGGTCCTACGCTTACAGAGCCGACCTTCACACCGTCCGGCTGACAGTTGCGCTTGAACTGTTGGGTGAAGAATCTGCGATAGAACACCAGCAGCCATTTTTTCACCGTAGCCGGAGGAAATTCCTCCCGGAACGCCCGGCAAGCCAGCGTGTAGATTTTCGCAGGCGCAAAGCCATAACGCAGCATATAGAACAAATAGAAATCGTGCAGCTCATAAGGACCGACAATATCCTCTGTCTGCTGGGAGATCTTACCTTGCTCATCCGGGGGAAGCAATTCCGGACTGATGGGTGTATCCAAAATATCTGCAAGGACATCCTTTGCCGCCGCAAATTCCGGTTCTTCCATAACCGCTTCAATGATCCAGCGGATCAAGGTCTTGGGAATCGAGCAGTTAACACCGTACATACTCATATGATCGCCGTTATAAGTGCACCAACCCAAGGCCAGTTCACTCATATCGCCGGTACCAATCACAATACCGCCCACCCGACCGGCAAAATCCATCAAAATCTGGGTCCGCTCTCTGGCCTGGGCATTTTCATAGGTGGTATCATGCACCGCCGGGTCGTGGCCGATGTCTGCAAAATGGACATTGACCGCATTACGGATATTGATTTCCTTACTGCTGATGCCCAAAAGCTTCATCAGCGCCAGGGAATTTTGATAGGTGCGATCCGATGTGCCAAAGCAAGGCATCGTAATACCGTAAACATCGGTAGCGTGTCTTCCCAGCTGCTTGATGGCCGCCACCGATACCAGCAGCGCCAGGGTGGAGTCCAGTCCACCGGAGATTCCCACCACTGCATTGGCGCCGATGGTCTGCAGCCTGTGCTTCAGGCCCGCCACCTGCATCTGGAAGATGCTTCTACACCGGGCGAGTCGCGCCTGTCTCGCCTCCGGCACAAAAGGGCGTTTTACCAAAGGGTATAAGCTGCCATCACTACGCAAAGCTTTGGCGTTGCAATCTACGCAGAAAATGTCCTCCGGGGCTAAATAGGCAGTAGCCGCATCCCGGAATGTGGCACTTTGACCTCTGTCAGCGCGAATTGCGCCCAAGTCCACATCGGTAATGAGCATATAGTCGCTGTCAATATCCTTTTCATTCTGGGCCAGCACCTTGCCCTTTTGGGCAATGACACTGTGGCCGGAGAATACCAGATCCTGGGTAGACTCGGTAGCACCTGCGCTGCAGAACGCGTATGCGCAAATACAGGACGCAGACTGGTGCTTGACCATATCGGTGCGGAAGGTCCGTTTGCCAACGGTTTCGTTGGATGCGGCCAAATTGACAATCACCTCTGCCCCACCCAATGCCAGCTGGGTCGAAGGCGGAAGCGGTGCCCACAGATCTTCGCAAATCTCTACTGCCAGCTTTGTACCGTCGCCGATCCGGAAAATGCAATCCGTACCGACAACAACATTCTCCCGATCAGTCAGTTCCGGGAAATCCGCTTCGTCCAGGTTGGTGATCCGCAGATCCATTGCGGAAGCAAACCAGCGCTTCTCTCCAAACTCACCGTGATTGGGAATAAAGGTTTTGGGCACAATCCCCCGAAGCTTTCCGCCGCTGATAACTGCAGCGCAGTTATAAAGCTGCGCGCCAAGCTTTACCGGCAAACCCACTACAACCGTTACTGCCGGATAAGATGCGCAGAAGTCTACGATCTCCCGCAGACCCTTCCGGGCCGCCGTCAGCAGCGTGTCCTGAAAAAACAAGTCACCACAAGTATATCCGGTCAGTGCCAATTCGGGAAACACCAGCAAATCCACATTCTGCTGATCCGCCTCGGCAATCCGCGTGCAAATATCCTGGGTGTTCTTCTGCACATCCCCCACTTTTACCTGGGGAACAGCACAAGCAATACGAATATAGTCCAGCATGGAATCCCTCCATCCGTAAATTTATAGAACTATCATACCACATTCTTTCCAAAATGCAAAGAAAATATAAAAAGGATGGTACATCGTACCATCCTTTTTGATTGACTTTATTTTACGTCCTCGTCGGAAATCGTTTCACCGGCATAGACCATCTGAATCAGGTCTTGTGCCTTATCTACCGTCTTCTGGTCGGGCTTCATAACATAAAGCTTAACACCCGGCATAGAATAGGTGATCTCGCTGGCGCCGGTACCGGTGACAGCATAAGACTGCACATTCCAGGTTGCCATATCGTTCAGCTGCATCTTTACCAGCTTGCTGATGTCGCTCTTTTCCAGGTCTGTTTTGAACATACCGGACAGGCTGTTCATAATCTTGGAATAGTTGGAGATGATCGTGGTACCGGTGGTAGCTTTTTCCACGATGGCTGCAATGACCTTCATCTGGTTCTTGCCTCTGCCGCGGTCACCGCCGGAAACCTTCTTACGCTCCCGGGCAAAAGCCAAAGCCTGCTTGCCGTTCAGCTTGTTCTCGCCAACCTTAATTTTGATCTTGCGGTAATCGGTTGTAAATGCTTCGTTAGAATAAACGGTAATACCGCCAACAGCATCCACCAGTTTTTCAAAACCGGTAAAGTTGATCTTTGCGTAGTGCTCGATCTCCACATCGTACAGTTCTTCCAAAGCCTTCATAGAGCACTCAACACCGTAAATACTCAGGTGAGTCAGCTTATCCTTCTTGCCCTTGCCGGCAGAATTGGAAACATAGAAGTCACGGGGTGTGTTGATCAGCAGAATCTGCTTGCTTTCCGGATTGACCACCATCAGAATGTTTACATCGCTTCGACCGGCATAGTTAATACCATTACGATTATCCGCACCACTGATATAGACAGCAAACGGGGTGTTGGTAATATCCTCCTGCTTGACGGTTGTTTCCGGAACAGTTGTTTCCGGCGGTTCCACATAGTGGACCGTTTTCAGGATGCGCACACGGTCAAACAGGTTGGCATAGGCTTCCTCATCCAGAAGCAGCGTCGTGTGGATACCGTTGATAATTGCCGCATTGGTAGTACCGCCCAGCAGTGCGTCCACAGTGGCAGCAGAGGTGGCATATCCTGCCAATGCAGGTGCTTTACCAAACGCAGCCTCCAGCTCACCGATGGCCTGTTGGGTCTGATCGTGATTGGAATTCTCCACATAGGCGAAAGTATAGTCCACCGCATCTGCCAAAGACTTTGCCGGATCGTCAATGCGCACCAGGATATACATATCTCTGGGGATCATCTCAGGAACCGGATTGGTAACAGAGTGAATCGTCTCATAGGCTTCAGCAGCCAGCTTGGAAGCCACTGCGCAGCCACAAACCATCAGCAGTGCCAATACGCAAGCAATGGTTCTGCGGACATTGCCTGTCTTACCGCCTCTGGCCGGCAGGAACAACAGAAGTCCGACCGCCGCTGCCAGCAAAACAAGGGCGATGATCATCACGATTACATATTTGCCCGGCAGCATCTCCAGCCGCAAAAGAATTGCCGCTGTCAAAGCCTCTGCTGCAATCAAGAGCACCAAAACGGTGATAAATAAAATTGTAGAAAGTACCTTATTTTTCATTCCAAACATCCTGATTTCTTTTTATTTCTTGTTTATTCTAGTATATCTCCCCACTGCAGAAAAGTCAATGGAGAAAGCTTCCATTACAGGCAAATAATTGACTTTAATTTTTCTGCCAGATCTGTTGCTTCCCAGGGCAGGTCCTCCACACCGAAATGTCCTTCCATTGCAGTCTTGCCGTAAATGGGTCTGCGCAGCTGCAGCTTGCGGATAATACCGCCGGGAGTCAGATCGCAAGTCTTGCGAAGCAGGGCGGTCATCTCCTCGTCAGAAAGCTTGCCGGTGCCAAAGCTGTCTACCCGGACAGATACCGGCTCTGCCACACCAATGGCGTAAGCCAGCTGCACCTGCACCTTTTCTGCCAGACCGGCCGCCACCAGATTTTTCGCCATATAACGGGCCATATAAGCACCGCTTCTGTCCACCTTGGTGGGATCCTTGCCGGAGAAAGCGCCGCCGCCGTGGGAGAAATAGCCGCCATAGGTGTCCACGATGATCTTCCGGCCGGTCAGACCGGTATCACCGTCCGGACCGCCGATGACAAACTTTCCGGTGGGATTGATGTGGATGTTCTTCACATTGTTGATATCAAAGCCATACTGCTCCAGCACCGGGGCGATCACACCCTCACGGACATACTTACGCAGCTGCTCAATTTCAAAATCTTCCGTGTGCATTACAGATACGACTACCGTATCCACACCTGCAACATTACCCTCTTCGTCAAACTCCACAGATACCTGGGTCTTGCCGTCAGGACGGAGCAGGTCATTACTGTGGATGCACTGGGTCAGACGGTTCGACAAGGCTCTTGCCAAAGCCACCGGCAGAGGCATCAGTTCCGGTGTCTGGGTGCACGCGCCGCCAAACATCATACCCTGGTCGCCTGCGCCGCCCACCTCATCATTGGTGCCCATAGCAATGTCGCTGGACTGGGTATGTACCTTGCACAGAATTTCTACGGTATCGGCGCAGAAACCGGTCTCCGGATGGGTGTAACCGATGGTGCGGATCACATCCCGGGCAATTGCCGGATAGTCCACATCTGCCTTTGTGGTAATTTCACCGCAGATCAGGCAAAAATCTGTGGTAACGGTCACCTCGCAAGCCACCCGGGAATTGGGGTCCTGGGCAAGGCAAGCGTCTAAAATCGCATCGGAAATGCAGTCAGCTACCTTGTCGGGATGACCGCAGGTAACACATTCAGAAGTAAATAATCTCTTTTCCATTCTATTTTATCCTTTACATAAAAATACCGCACACCGAAGGACCCGATGTGCGTATCTATCGAATCCTCATCTCTCGTTGCCGCCGGATTTGGCACCTTGTAAAAAACAGGTTGCCGGGTTTCATCGGGCCGTTCCCTCCACCACTCTTGATAAGGCGAATATGCAGTTCGTGTATATTCTACCCGAATTTCCCAAAAAGTCAATGATTTTTTGGTATTTTAGTCAGAAAAGTTTACAATTGCCATATAGACAATTCCTCCAAAAACTGCTATGATAGGTAAAGTTTACACAGGAGTTGAGTTTATTGAAAAATCTTCGAAACCGGTTTGAGCGTTTTTGCTACAATAACCAAAACAAAGGCATCCCTAATCTGATGCTGTATGTGGTGCTGGGCAATGCCCTCGTGCTGATCATGTCTATGTTTAACGGCGGTGCAGTGCTGTACGAAGCGCTGTACTTTGACAAAGCCAAAATCCTGCAGGGACAGGTATGGCGGCTGGTCACCTATGTCTTCACCCAGTCCGGCAATGGTATGCTGGAGCTGCTGTTTCTTTACTTCTTCTATATGCTGGGACGGCATGTGGAGCTGAGTATGGGCACTTTCAAATTTAACCTGTACTATTTTACCGGCATTGTCATAATGGACATCTTCGCAATGATCTTCAGTACAGAGGCCACCTGGATGCTGTACCTGGGAATGTCTTACTATCTGCATTTGAGTCTGATCCTTACCTTTGCCACCACCCACCCGGATGCCCAGTTTATGATCTTCTTTATTATTCCCATCAAGGCCTGGGTTATTGCGCTGATCGACCTGCTTCTGGTGGCAGCAGAGGTCTTTAACTTAAGCTATCCGGTAATGTTCTTCCCCCACAATCTGTTCCCATTGGTTGCCCTGGGTAACTATTTTCTGTTTGTGGGCCGGGACATCGGCAACCTCATCCCCCAGTCCTGGAAAAGCAAGCGTCGCTATAAAGCGCCCCAACAAAAGCCCAAGCAGACCGGCACGATCCCTCTGCACAAAACCCCGAAAGCGCCGGACTTCCGGCACAAATGTACCGTTTGCGGACGGACGGATGTTACAAATCCGGAACTGGAGTTTCGGTACTGCTCCCGGTGCAACGGCTATTTCTGCTACTGCGAGGACCACATCTCCAACCACACCCACATTCAATAATGCGCATAAAACGCCCGGTATCAACCGATACCGGGCGTTCTCTATTATTGCCGCTCTCATTTGTACAGAAATATCCTCATATAGCACAGTTGAAAGTATTGGGGGCAAAGGAATTCCTCCCTTGCCCCCTTTGTAATTATTCATTTGCCGGCGGGACACACAGAACCGTCCCCTGTGCTACTGGTGCCTGTGCTAGGAAGCCGATGCATATCGTGAAATACTCGCTCTCTTTTCTTTGCGCTATATCTTCGGCTAGTAAAATCAGGCTTCTTTATTTGCTCTAGGAAATTGCCCTCTTTAACAACATATTCCTGCAGATTTCCATCTTGGTCTCTATACAAGGATATTTCGCATTCCGTCAACAGCTTTATAGAAGGCGTATAACGATACCAATCAATCGTTTTGAGCAGTTCATCGCTGTAGTCAAACACTTCTACATTAATTTCTGTGCATCCCTCTGCCGGGCATATGCCATTGAACAAAACATGCTCATATCTTACGATTTTGGTATTTTCGTACTTACATTCCGATGCACTGATCAACAGAAAATCCGCATCGGGGAGAAAAGTCAATCCTATAACGCAGTTGTCTTGATACAACAGTATTTCAACTTCGGCCAGGAATCGCTTTTCTTTGCTTTTTGTTTCATACCGCTTGCAGCAAAGTATTCTCCCATTTATGTCCTGCAGGTATTCATAATCATATTTTCCCTCTTTGGGAAACCTTTTAAGCACACGACCCCGATCGCATCCCCCTGTGATGATGTCCAGTGCACTGGGAGAATAGAAACCACGATGAATGGTTTGCCCACCGGTAGCATATTGGCGATAAAAATCCTTCTTCAAGACCGCTGACTGCAATTCGTCGAACAAATCCCCATACCGCTTTCTTAATGCGATATATTTCTGCTCAAGTTGTATAAAGGGGTTGATTCTCTCTAAATTCTCATCGGATTGATTCATTTTCAATAGTTGTCGCAACATTTCTTGCATAATCAAAATCCTTACACATTAGTATGGGGGACAAGGGAACGGTTCTCTTGTCTCCGTCATTATCCCTAAGCCAGCAGATATGGTAAGTATATTGTACACCACTCCCCTTTCGGGAGTCAATAGTATAAACCGCCCGGTATCAAGCGATACCAGGCGGTTTTTGGATTAATAGTTTTCTGCGTGGACTTCGAAATAGCTCTTCGGATGTGCGCAAGTGGGGCAGAGCTCCGGAGCCTTGGTGCCGATGACCAGATGGCCACAGTTGCGGCACTCCCAAACCTTGACCTCACTCTTTTCAAAGACCTTTGCGGTCTCCACATTCTTCAGCAATGCGCGATAACGCTCCTCGTGGTGCTTTTCGATTTCCGCCACCAGACGGAACTTGGCAGCCAGTTCGGGGAAGCCTTCCTTTTCAGCGGTTTCTGCGAAACCGGCGTACATATCGGTCCATTCGTAGTTCTCACCCTGGGCGGCAGACAGCAGATTTTCTGCGGTGTCGCCAATGCCGTTAAGCTCCTTGAACCACAGCTTTGCGTGCTCTTTTTCGTTGTCAGCGGTTTTCAGAAACAGCGCGCTGATCTGCTCAAAGCCTTCCTTCTTTGCCTTGGATGCAAAGTAGGTGTACTTGTTTCTGGCTTCGCTCTCACCGGAGAATGCTGCCATCAGGTTCTTTTCGGTCTGGGTGCCTGCGTATTTGTTTGCCATAAGAGTTTCCTCCTTCGTATTTTGATGTTGGAAATATTATACCACGATTTTCCAACTTTTCAACTAGTTTCGATTCAAAAAATACACACCCAGATTCAAATATCCGGCAAAGGTTACCCAGAGGATATAGGGCAGCAATAAGTCCCCTGCCTGCTCGTCGATTTTGGAAAAAGCCCGGATGGTCAGATAGATGAATACCCACAGAGCAACCAAAATGAAAAAGGCCACCAGCCGCCACTCCAGGCCGAAGAATACGATGGGCCAAACAAAGTTAAGGATCAGCTGTGCGCCGTAAAGCTTCAATGCATTGCGAATTTCCACCGGGTCTTTATCCGAGATCAGCACCCGGTAGCTACTGTAACCCATCAGCAAATACAGAATGGACCACACAATGGGAAACACCCAACCCGGCGGCGCAAAGGGCGGCTGTCGTAATGCCTTATAATCCCCCATTCCCCCGGAAAGCAGCGCAGCCAGACCGCCCACTGCCAATGGTATTGCCAGACAAATAAGCAATTTCTTCCACTGAATTTTCATTATCATCCCTCCTATAAATAGTCTACAAAAGAAATCCCTTCTTTATCCGTAAAATTTTTCTTGCGTAAGTATTTTCTGCCGGATATAATAAAAATGTAATAAGGAGGAATGATTATGTCTTCAAAAGTTTATTTTTCTAAAAAAATCACACCGGAATCGGTGTTAAATCTCTTTTCCCGGTTGGGAAAGGACCTTCCCGGCAAGGTGGCCATCAAAGTCCACTCCGGTGAGCCGGGCAACCAGAATTTCCTGAAGCCGGAATTCTGGAAGCCGGTGATCGACCATGTGGGCGGCACAGTGGTGGAGTGCAACACCGCTTACGACGGTGGCCGCAACACCACCGACCGGCATATGCAAACCATGCAAAAGCACGGCTGGTGTGACAACTTCCCGGTGGAAATTCTGGACAGCGAAGGCCCGGACCTGGTTTTTGAGATTCCGGAGGGCAAGAGCATCCAAAAGAATTTCGTAGGCAAAAACATCACAAAGTACGACAGCTGCCTGGTGCTGTCCCATTTCAAGGGCCACCCGGTAGGCGGTTACGGCGGCGCGCTGAAGCAGCTGGCCATCGGCTTTGCCTCCGGCTACGGCAAAAAGTATATCCACGGCAGCGGCAACGCGGACAACCCCTGGCGCTCCGATCCGGATACCTTTAAGGATGCCATGGCCGATGCCGCCAGCACCGTCATCCGGTACTTTGACGGAAGAATCGTCTATATCAATGTGATGAAGAATATGAGCGTGGATTGCGACTGCTGCTCTGTGGCTGAAGACCCCTGTATGGACGATATCGGTGTGCTGATCTCCACCGACCCGGTGGCCATTGACCAGGCCTGCCTGGACTTGGTTTATGCTTCCAATGACCCCGGCAAAGATCACCTCATTGAGCGGATCGAAAGCCGCAACGGTATCCGTACCATTGAAGCTGCTACCGCTTTGGGCATTGGCAGCCGGGAATACGAACTGATTGAAATTTGAAGATAAAGAAATCGCCATCGGTTTTCACCGATGGCGATTTTGTTTTACATCTTATCCGGGGCGGAGAAGCCCAGCAGGTCGATGCACTGCTCCAGAATATTCTTTGCCAGTGCAATCAGCGCAATATAGCCTGCCTTCAGCTGCTCGTTCTCCTCGGTGAGGATGCGAGTCTCGTGATAGAACTTGTTTACGCAGCCTGCCAGCTCATAGATGTAGGCGCAGACCAGGTTGGGACTTCCGGTCTTCAGGGCCGCTTCCAAGGTGGGGGCCAGCTTGGTAATGGCAAGCATCAGTTCCTTGGCATAGGGGTTGGCCGCCGGTGCGATGGGAAGATTTTCCCAAGAACCGTATTTTGCCAAAATGGACTTGATACGGACGATGGTGTATAGGATATAGGGGCCGGTGTTGCCTTCAAAGGCGGCAAAGCGGTCCATATCAAACACATAGTCCTTGGTAGGCTGGTTGGAAAGGTCGCCGTATTTCAGCGCCGCCATCGCGATCTTCTGGGTGGTCTGTTCCACCTCGTCGTCAGAGACGATCTTGTTTTCCACCACTTTCGCCCGGACAAAATCGGTCATTTCCTTGATCAGCACTTCCAGCCGCATAACGCCACCCTCACGGGTCTTGAAAGGCTTGCCGTCTGCGCCGTTCATTGTGCCGAAGCCCAGGTGCTCTACCTGGTAATCCTCCGGCAGGATGCCGCCCAGCTTGGCGGCCCGGAACACCTGCTCAAAGTGCAGATTCTGCCGCTTGTCGGTGATGTAGAACATCCGGTCCGGCTTGAAGTCCTGCATACGCTGAACCATAGTTGCCAAATCGGTAGTTGCATAAATGGCAGAGCCGTCGGACTTTACCAAAATACAGGGAGGCACTTCCTTCTTGTCCTCCTCTTTGGCCACGGGAATGACCCACGCGCCTTCACTTTGCACCGCGATACCGCGCTTTTTCAAATCCTCTACCATTGCCGGGATATAAGGGTCGGCATCGCTTTCACCCAGCCAGGCCTCAAAATGCACATTCAGATTGTCGTAAATCTTGCGCATATCCGCCAAGGACAGCCGCATAATGTGCTGCCACAGTGCCCGGTAGCCGGGTCTTCCCTGCTGCAGCTGGAAGGTAGCGGTGTGGGCCTTGTCTGCAAAGGCCTCGTCCTCCTTCTTCTTGGCGGAGGCGGCGGGATAGATCTCCTCCAGCTCGGAAATGGTGAAGGGAGCTTCCTCGGGGTACTCGCCGGTGAAGTCGGGGTCAAAGTAGCACAGCTCGGGCTGGCGCTCCTG
>JAGBVD010000057.1 GCA_017630495.1 Oscillospiraceae bacterium | reverse complement strand
ACCAAAGTGCCGTTTCGCATATTGCTGACGGATATGGATATCTTTTTGCTCTTTTTGGCATAAACAAAGAATCGGTCAAAAAACCGGTCGTACTCTTTCTCCTGCACTGAGCCTTTTACGCCAACCAGAGTTTTCTTTTTTTCCATTGGCAAGCCTTTTTTCTGCAAGCGCCGCAATTATGACACATTTCTTATCCCTATGGCTTATATCCACCAGTAAAAGCAGGCTCAATGAATCCGCTATGACAAAGAAACCGGCTGGGACGGCAGGACTCGGTTTTGTCTTTGTGACGAACATTTCCTAAAATTTGTTCTGCGTATCTCCCCTGTTGGGGTGCCCGGCGAATGTCCTTGGCGACGGTGCGCCTGCGTCCCTCGCCGACCCCAGCCACTCGCTCGGGTCGCTCCTCCCGCCACAGGCGGCGCTCCCCTCGCTCCCCCAACGAGCTACGCTCGTCGGACTCGTAACCGGGGTGATAGCTGCGAAGCCAGCTATCACAACCAAAAAGAAATCCCCATCCGGATGGATGGGGATTCTTTCTGGTTGCGGAGGCAGGACTCGAACCTACGACCTCCGGGTTATGAGCCCGACGAGCTTCCAACTGCTCTACTCCGCGATATGGGTGCCTCGAAAGCTTAATTATTGTAGCACAGAGCATCTGCTTTGTCAAGGTCTGTTTGGTTTTTATCTCTGCTTTATTATACGCACCTTTTCGGGAACAATTCCCAATTTCACACATTATTTATAAAAATCTCATACATTCTTCAAAAACCTTGTGCTATAATGCTTTGTGAGGTGATTGGATGAAACTCTTAAAGGTTTTAATATTTGCACTTGCTATATCCGGTGTGCTGTGCGCCTGCGGCGCTGCACCTGAAGACAAGCTGGAGGCAATCTCTGTTGCGTTAAGCGATGAACAAATCAAAGTGGACGGGGTGGTCGCATCCACAGATGCATCTGCTGCAGTCTTTACTGCAAAGGACATTGTTTACTACGAAGCCGGCAAGGACTTTACCTACGGCGAGGGCAGTGAAAAAGATGCCCACGGACCTGAACAGGCCGCAGAGCACACGGTGGTGCATATCACCAAGCCGGGCGCTTATCGCATCAGCGGCAAGCTGTCCAAAGGGCAGATTGCCGTGGACCTGGGCGAAGACGCGAAGAAAGACCCCAACGCTGTAGTTACCCTGATTCTGGACGGCGCAGACATTACCTGCCAGGTAGCTCCGGCCATTATCTTCTATAATGTTTACGAATGCGCAGATACTGAAAACCCCACAAAGGATGTGGACACCACCAAAGCCGGCGCTAATATTCTCCTCGCGAAAGGAACGGCCAACACCGCAAACGGCGCATATGTTGCCAAGATCTACAAGCCGGACAGTGTGGTGTTAAATAGTGACCAGACCGCCGTGGAGGATGCCAAAAAGCTGCACAAATACGACGGCGCGGTATACTCCAAAATGTCTATGAATATCGACGGCAGCGGCAAGCTGAACATCAACGCAGAAAACGAAGGCCTGGACAGCGAAATGCACCTGACTATCAACAACGGTGACATCAACATCCGCTCCGGCAACGACGGCATCAACACCAACGAAGACAACATCTCCGTTACCACCGTAAACGGCGGCAACCTGGCCATCACGGTTTCCGGCGAGACCGGTGAAGGCGACGGTATCGACTCCAACGGCTATCTGGTGATCAACGGCGGAACTGTGCTTGCCCAAGCCTGCTCCACCAGCGGGGATGCAGGCATTGACTCGGACAAAGGCATTTATATTAACGGTGGTACGGTGATCGCTACCGGACATATGCTGGATCGGATAGAATCCGGCGGACAGACCCACGCTGTATTCAATTTTGCCCAAAAGCAGCAAGGCGGTAGTGAAATCTCCCTGAAAAACAAAAAAGGCACTGCGCTTTTGGAAATCACACCGGAAAACGCCTATTCCATTTTGATTTACAGCAGTCCCGACCTGAAGGAAGGCGACTACACGCTTTACAGCGGCAACACACAACTGGCCGGCAGTGCCAGCGCAATGGGTGGCGGTATGCGTCCCGGAGGCACACCCCCGGAAGGCTTCCAGAAGCCGGAAGACCTTCCGGAAGACTTCAAACCGCCGGAAGGAATGACGCCGCCGGAGGGTGATTTTCACCAGCGGCCGGATATGCCCCAGGGCGGTCAGCAGCCCCAGGAAGGCACGCTGACCCTTTCGGAAATCTTCAAAATCGTCAAGGGTACAAACATGTTCTCCGGCATTGCCCCAAAACAATAAGTAAAAACCTCATTCTCCCAAAGAGAATGAGGTTTTTATTTACAGCTGGAATTCCATATTGTCGATGGCCCGCACCACAGGCAGCGGTGCAAGCAGCCGGGTAGCTGTCATTACCGATTCCAGGAACTTATCGGAATAGTGGTTAAAGCACAGCTTTTTCAGATTGGGGTTTCCTGCAAACAGCGGCACATAGGCAGTAGCATCAAAGTGAGCCGCCTCGCAGATAGCTAACTCCAACGGCTGCTCCAGCACCTCTGTGGGAAAATCGCTGCCCGGCTCTTTGCTTGTCATATCGCCGGCAAAATACACCCGCTTTCCCTCTGCTTCCACCAGGTAGCCGAAGGACATCTCGATGTGCTTTGTTTTGTAGGCGGTGATGCGCAAAGTGCCGTCGTCATAAACAAGGCCCTCGGAAACCGGACGAAAATCAAAATCACGCAGGGTCTTTCCGTTACACTGCAGCCAGGCATCCAGCGCCGCTTTTGTCTGCTCCAGGCGGTCAGGCAGGTAAATCACCGGCTGGGCGGTCTTATAATACCAGTTGCACAGATCGATAAAGGAGATTAGACCGTTGGTATGGTCGCCGTGCATATGGGTGATGAAAATGGCCTTGACCGAATCCACAGGGATATTGCGTACCGCCAGGTCCTCAATGGCCTGGCAGCCCATATCGATGAAATACCGGTTACTGCCCACTTCAATCATCGCGCAGGAACAGCGTCTTCCCGGCTCGGGAAGGCCGTGACTGGCACCCAAAAAGACAATTTTCATAAGCTTACTCTCCTGTTACAAACAGCGGCTGCTCCGTCAGGCCGGCTGCATCGATGGCCATACTGGCGGAGAATTTATCACGGATCTTGTTGGCCAGGGTGTTGGACACTTCAATGACCAAGTCATTCTCCCCTGCCCGGATTTTGCCGGACAGGTCGTAGAAATAAGGCTTGGTGATCCGGACGCCCAGATCTTCTCCGTTCAGGTAAAGGCGGCTGGCAGTACCGGCGCTGACCAGATCCAACGCGATATTTTCTCCCTTCGGCAATGCCGCGCTGTCAAACTTTGCGCTGTAGCGGACCGTACCGGAAAATTCGGGCATACAATCCAGGCCTGTGATGCTGAAAAGAGCATCGGCCTTGACACCGTCTTTGAGCAGACGGAAGGTCTTCAAATCGTCCGCATCGGCCGTTTCAATCTTGAAGGTCAGGTCTGCTTTTTCTCCCTTGCTCCAGTTCTTCTTTTGGGGCAGATTATCAAAGTCCACATCTCCAAACACAAACAAAACAGAGTGGTTGGGGGCAAGCTGCAGCGGCATTTTGCCATCTTCCAATGCCACCTTATAATAGGTATCGTTCAGCAGATCCAAGCAGACACCCTTTTGGCTGCGAACACCGTTGAGGGTGACCAGGCAATCGGCATTTTCTGCCACATTTTCGTTGGCAAACATATAAATGTCATTTTCGCCCTCTGCGTAGTGACAGCTGCGCAGGAACTTCTTCTGGCCGGTGATCTCGATATCCGGGGTGCAGATCTGACAGACCTTCTCGGCCAGATTTTCCCTGGTGCAATCACTGCCCATTCGCAGAATCCTGACACCCTTTTCTTCCAGTTTTGCAAGGGCATCGGTCAGCACCTGGGGCATCAAGGGCGCATAGGGTACGATCAGCACCTTGTAGCGCTCCTGTCCCACTTTCAAAAGGCCCTTTTCTGCCTCTGCGCCGTAAATTCTTGCATCCTCATCCGCGGTAATGCAATCTATAGGTAAAAAGTCAAAGTCGATGTTATGATCATACAAAACCTTGGCCGGCACCTGCATAAACTGTGTGGAGTTTTCCTTGTTCATCCACTCAAATTCCGCATCGTACAAAATCGCCGCATCGGCAATGTGGGTGCCACCGTAAAGCAAGTGGGACACCTGGTTGCCGTAGCGCATCAGGCGGCTGAAAGCGTCGTACTGGGGGTCTTTGCCGTTGGCACCAAAATGGGGCGGACAATCCGGGTCGGGGAATTTGGGCGAAAAGGCGTGGGGTACAAAGTGATTGACACCCCGGACCAGCAAGTGGTCCAGCAGCCATTTCATATCACAGCTGTCCTCTGCCCAGCCGTATGCGCCAAAGACCTCGCACATCGCCTTGCCGTCCATATCCTTGCCGATGTGGGCCAGAGAAGCCGTCATTTTGGCAAGGGTATAATCGAAGAACTCCGGGTCGGCCAGGTTGCTCTTGGCACTGGTGGTGTGCAAATGGTGGCTCATACCGGGCAGAATCTGGTGCAGCACGATGTCCATACCGCTCATAGTCTGACCGTCCAATGCCCGGAAATAGTGGCCGGCACTGCAGCCGGTACGCTTATGGGCATTCATATCCTCGATGACATGGCCGATATAGCCAACACCGTGATCTTTACACCAATCGCCGATCTGCCGGGTAAAGTTTTGCCGGTACAGACGGGTTACCGCATCCATATAGGCATAGCGAATAGCCGGGGTCTTCTCTCCCAGGTCTGTCCACAAAGCGGCAATAAAGGGCATCGGGTCATAGCCCAAAGCCTTTTCCATCATTTCCAGCACTTCCGGCCGCCAGGAATAGGCCATACCGAGCATACCCAGCTTGCGCTCGTACATACCGGGATCGACCGTATGTCCGGAGAACCAGGCATTGCCCAAAGAAGGCTCATCGGAGAAAAAGCCCTGAATGGTGTTGCCAAAATACTGCTTATAATGGGCATAGTGAGGCTCGTACACCGCATCGATCAGCACCCGGACAGACGCTTCCGACAGCATATCAATATGGTCGGCCTTTTCTGTCAGTTCCCGGGTCTTATAAATAAAGAACACACGCCAAAGGCCCTCCGGCACAGTGATCTGACAGAATTTATCGTTGACGCAGCTACTGAAATCCAGCTTCTGATCGCCATCGCAGTTTTCTGCTTCATCGGTTCTTTTATAAGCAAACACGCCCAGCAGGCGGCTTTTTTCCGTCTCGTTTGTCATCAAAAGGGCATTCTTCAGCGGACCTGCCACATCGATATGCCGCTCGCCGATATCCCATCTGCGCTTGTCCGGGTAGAAGTTTTTGATATGACCGGCGGCATTACCGGTGGGGAAATGGTCATCGTCCAGAATCCACACCTGCATATCCCGCTTTTGGGCCTCCTGCAAAATCAGGTCCATATCCTTCCACCAGCCGGGACCCACAAAGTCGTTGTGGGGACGGCTCTCTACGCAAAAGGCACGACAGCCGCTATTGTAGATCCGCTCTACTTCCTGGGGGATGGTGTCGTAATGATTTCCGTGCAGCCAGTAAAAAGGCAGCATAAAGTTGTCTTCCCGGTTATGTAGTACATCATTTAACTTGCTGTACATATTCTATCTCCTCACCATAAGGTTGTGGCTTTCTGTGGGTATCGTAACACAAACAAAACAAAAAGGCAAGGCACTTATCTCCACCGTGGGAATTTTGCAAAATTTGTCAAAATCTGTTGACCTCCGGGATGGGGGGTGATAAACTATAAATAGGCAAAGTGCTTCGTATCCCTGGATTTTTGCCAATGAAAAAGGAGAAAATTATGGAACAAAAGAAATGCAATCCTACCCTTTGGGCGCTGATCACAGCCGCCGCTGCCGTTGTGCTGTCACTGGCAGCGGGCCTGCTGGCTGAGGTGGCCGTTCTGGCTTCTTTGGTCGGCTTGCTGATTCCCCTGCTGTTTATTGCCGCAGTGGTTTTCGGCTACTTATCTTTTAAGGACAATACCGCCTACGCAGGCAAGCTGGTCTGGCTTGTCATTGCATTGCAGGCCGGCTTGGCACTGCGCGCCCTGGGAACTGTTTCCCAGCTGCTCTTTGCACTGAAAGCACCGGCGCTGAAGATCATCGCTTATGCGCTGACCGCTGCTGCCCACGGATTTCTGACCCTGACTCTGCTGGATAAGCGCTTTACCAAGTGGCTGCCCATCGGTCTTGGTGTTCTGGCCGTTGCAGCGCTGCTGGATGCTGCCGTCGTAGCCATTATTGTTGCCGTCCTTTTGTATGGCGCGCTGTATCTGATGACCACCCAGCGCAGTGAAACATTCCTGCGCATTCTGCGGCTGGTTGCCATTATTCTGGCGGTAGTGCACAGTATGACCTTTGGCGTCTTTGCTGCTGGATGCTGGATCATTCTGGCCTTTGTTCTCGTTCCTTATAAAAAGCTGCCGGCAAAGCCCTTCAACCTGGCAAAGCTGGCCGGTGTAGTCTGTGTGATCACTGCCGCCGTTTGCCTGGTCGCCTTCCTGATCAGCAAGCCTACAGCAGCCATCGACAGAATCAATGACCAAATCACCCAAGTTCAGCAGTCCATTCAGGAAAATGCTGAACAGATCGTTCAGCTGGAAAAGGACCTTGCCGATTATCAAAAGCAGCTTGCCACTGCGCAGGACGATCTGAAAAAAGCAGAATCCGCCCTGGAAACAGCCAACACCGCTCTGCAAACTGCCGAAGACAATCTGGACACCGTCTGCACCAGAACTTACTATAGCTCCTGGCTCTGCAACTACTCCAGCTGCTATGCCCTGCATAACGCTGTCAGCGATTGCAAGACCACTGTCAACACCGCCCTCCGGGCAGTGGATGACTGTCTGGCCGATGAGGAAACTGCCAAGGACAACATCGAGCGAACAGAAAACAGCATTGAAGACCGCAAAGAAGAAAACACCCGTCTTGCCGAGCAGATCAGCCGTTTGCGCGATCAGCTGCCCAACCAGTGGCTGAAGCTGTTTGTCAGCGCTGCCGCTGTGCTGCTGGCCGTTGCCGGTCTTGCCTGCCTTGGCTATTGCCTGTTTACAAACCGTCGGGAGCAACGGATCCTCTGGTCTGTTGCCGGCATCGCTTTGAGCGCGCTGCTGCACATTTTGTGGAACACCATCGGCGCACCGGTTATGGCCACCGCCTTTGTGCGCTATGTTACCAATGT
>JAGBVD010000056.1 GCA_017630495.1 Oscillospiraceae bacterium | reverse complement strand
CAGGTGTTTGATGTGGATCTGCTGCAGGCGGCACTGCAAAAGGCGCAAAAGGAAAACACAGCGGTGACGGACGATTGCAGCGCTGTGGAGAATTTAGGAATGTCGGTGAAGATCGTTACCGGTGATGAGCGAAATATCAAGGTAACCACACCGATGGATTTGAAGATTGCCCAACTGTTATGGGAGGAACAAAAATGAGAATAGGACACGGATACGATGTTCACCGACTGGTGCCCGGCAGAGCGCTGATTTTGGGAGGCGTAACCATTCCTTATGAGCTGGGTCTGGATGGTCATTCTGACGCAGATGTGCTGCTTCACGCGGTGTCCGATGCCCTTCTGGGCGCGGCTGCTCTGGGGGATATCGGCAGACACTTTCCGGACACCGATCCTGCCTATAAAGGGGCAGATTCGGGGAAACTCCTGGAAATTGTGGGGCAAAAAGTTGCAAATGCCGGCTACCGGATCGGCAACATCGATGTCACGATGATCGCCCAAAAACCGAAGCTGAAGGACTATATTCCCCAGATGACCGAAAATATCGCGGCCTTTTTAGGGATCGATGTTGGCCGCGTCAATGTGAAGGCTACCACCGAGGAACATCTTGGCTTTACCGGCGATGGCAGCGGTATGTCCTGCCACGCAGTTTGCCTTTTGGAAGAAGCCAATGGCTAAAGAAGAAAAACGCACACCGGGCCAAATTTTGCTGCGCCTGGCTTGCCTTGTTTATGGCGCGCTTATGATTTGGCTGCTGTTTGGACAGCGTATGGGTACGGGTGTTTATGGACAGCAAGCGGACAGTATCAATTTGATTCCGCTAAAGACCATACGAATGTACATTTCTATGGCAAAAAACAGCGACAGCGCCTATTTGTTTCGCCACGCAGTGGTGAATCTGGTCGGCAATGTGGTTATGTTTGTGCCTTTGGGATTCTTTCTGCCCTATATAGCAAGAAGACTTCGTTCCTTTTGGAAAACGGTGCTTTGCGCGCTCGTTCTGATCCTGGCGATAGAGACAATACAGTATTTTACCCTTTTGGGTGCTTGTGATGTGGATGATTTGATCCTCAATCTGGCAGGTGTTATACTGGGCTATATCAGCTGGAAGATCCTTCGTCAATAATTACACAATTTCGACCTCCCGGACGTAGAATGGTCCGGGAGGTTATATTTATGAAATTTTGTTTGATTACCTTTCGTTCTGTAACACCTGCCCAAAGGGCGGAATCCGTACTGCACCGGGCGGGCTTTGAATGTAATGTACAGCGCACACCCCGTTGGATGGAGGAGCAGGGCTGTGGTTATAGTTTGCGAGTGAAATTCCCGGATGTGATGCGCTGCGTGGAACTGCTGCACAGAAACGCTGTGTCCTTCCGGAAAGTGTACCTTTTGAAAGAGAAGGGTACCGTGGAGGAACTGGCAGTATGATCTATCTGGATAACGGCGCCACATCCTTTCACAAACCTTTGGGTGTGGCGGACGCGGTGCGCAGGGCGATGTTTACCTGCGCCAATCCGGGCAGAGGCGGTTATGGTGCAGCAATGGAGGCGGCAAATGTGGTTTATCGCTGCCGGGAACGAGCAGCGCAGCTTTTCCACTGTCAGCCGGAGCAGGTGGTGTTCACAAGCAACTGCACCCACGCGCTAAATATCGCCATCAGAACGCTGGTTAAGCCGGGAAGCCGGGTGGTCATTTCCGGTTTTGAGCACAACGCGGTTACCCGTCCGCTCCACGCACAGGGCGCGGAGATCATCGTGGCCGGCAGAAAGCTTTTTGACTGGGGTGATACGCTGCGCGAATTTGAAATGGCTTTGCGCCGGGGCGTGGATGCGGCGGTGTTTACCCACGTTTCCAATGTCTTTGGCTATATTTTGCCTATAGAGCAAATGGCAAAGCTTTGCAAGCAATACGGTGTCGCCTTTGTGGTGGATGCGGCCCAATCTGCCGGTACGATTCCCATAGATTTTCAGGCACTGGGCGCAGATTTTATCGCAATGCCCGGCCATAAAGGTCTTTTAGGTCCCCAGGGGACCGGTATTTTGCTTTGCAGCCGTCAGCCGAAGCCGCTGATCTACGGTGGCACGGGAAGCAATTCCAAGGATCAGAATATGCCGGACTTTTTGCCGGATGCGCTGGAGGCAGGAACGTTGAATGTGCCGGGGATCGCAGGCTTAAGCGCCGGGCTGGAATATTTGCTGCAGGCGGATCTGGACAGCATTGCCCAAAAAGAGAAAAAAGAGGCCATGTTCTGCGCCCACAAGCTGGAAAAAATGGGGTTTCGGGTATTTGCCGGAGAGCACCAGGGCGGAACGATTTCCTTTGTTACTCAGGACGATTGCGAAGAAACAGCAGCAATGCTGGCAAGGAAAAATATTGCCCTGCGGGCAGGCCTTCACTGCGCGCCGCTGGCCCACGAAAGTGCCGGAACGTTAGATACCGGAACGGTCCGCGTCAGCTTTGGTCACGATGCCAGCCGCAGACAAAGTCTTGCGCTGATCAATGCCCTTGGAAATGCTTGGTAAAAGGTAAAAATTTTTTGAATAACTCTTGCTATATAGCCGCCAATCCGCTATAATAGGATAGATAATAGGCTAGTTATGCCGATTCGAAAAAATACCACAAAAAAGGGGTTGGAAGGGATTATGGATTCATTGCGATCTGTGCTTGAAAATCTGCCTGCGTTGCAGTGGCAGGACTATCTGGATGTGCTTATCGTAGCCTTCTTAATTTACAAGCTGCTGCCGATTTTTCGCAGCACCGGAACGGCGCGAATTGCATGGCTTGTGGCCATTGTGCTGGGCCTTACCTGGTTGACGGAGGTTTTGCAGCTCAATGCCTTGAATTTCATCCTGGATCAGCTTCTTGCAGTTGGATTGATCGCCATTGTTGTTCTGTTCCAACCGGAGCTGCGGCGTATGCTCGACCAGGTGAGCAATATTAAACTAAAAGAATTTTTAAACATCAAAAAGAAGGGCCAGGATATGCAGCTGGTCATTTCCCAGACAGTCAAGGCTTGTGAAAGTATGAGCCGGGAGCGGGTGGGTGCACTCATCGTATTTGCCCGCAACAGCCGTCTGGAGGAATATTTTAAGACCGGTACGATGATGGACGCCCAGGTAACGGAGCAGCTGATCCGGAATGTGTTCTTCCCCAAAGCAATGCTTCACGATGGCGCGATGATCATTCGCGACGGTCGCATCACAGTGGCTGGCTGTGTACTGCCTTTGTCGGATACAAACCGTCTGAGCGCCGAACTGGGCACGCGCCATCGGGCCGCGGTAGGTATGAGTGAGGTTTCCGACGCGGTTGTCGTGGTGGTTTCCGAGGAAACCGGCGCGATCTCTGTGGCAGTTGGCGGTATGCTGAAAAGACACCTGGCACCGGAAACCCTGGAACGCCTGCTTTCCAATGAGCTTTGCCCGGAGGAAACGACCCAGGAGGACAATCTGGTACTTAAGCTGAAGCAAAAACTGCAGAAGAAAGAGAAGGGAGACGAGCAGGATGAAACGTAAGATTGTAACAGCTCTGTTGTCCCTGCTTGTAGCATTGGCATTGTGGACCTATGTGGTTACCGTGGTCAACACCGATGCAGACAGAACCTACAACAATGTGCCTGTGGTTTTGCAGGGCGAATCTCTGCTCCGGGAAAGAGGCCTTATGGTAATCACCCAGGAGATCCCTACGGTTTCTTTGCATTTGGAAGGAAACCGTTCCGATTTGGACAAGCTTAACAGCTCTAATATTGTTCTTACCGCGGATCTGTCCAAGATCTATGATCCCGGAACCCATAACCTTCGTTTTACCACATCTTACCCCGGCGATGTGGCGGCCGGCGCGATCTCCGTGCTGAGCCAGAATCCGGTTGCCATTACCATTGAGGTGGCAGAGCGGGCAAGCAAAGTTGTTCCCGTGCAGCTTTACTATAAGGGAGAACTGCCCCAGGACTTCATTGCGGATGTGGAAAACAGAGAGCTGAGCGCGGCGGACGTGGAAATTGCCGGTCCGAAAGCTGTTGTGGATAAGATCGCGGAAGCGCGTATCGATGTGGATATCGACAGACGCACCGAGAGCATTGGCGAATCCTTCGCGTATACCCTTTGTGACGCAAAGGGCGAGGCTGTGGATGCAGAACTGATCACCACCAATGTGGACAAGATTATGGTGGCCCTGCGTATTGCCCGCCTGAAGGAAGTTCAGCTGGGTGTGGAGATCGTGGATGGCGGTGGCGCTACCCAGAATACCGTGGAGGTTCAAATCAATCCGCAAACCATCCGTGTTTCCGGCAGCGAAGCCCAGCTGGAGGATATTGAGCAGATCAAGTTGGGTACTATCGATTTGCGGGAAGTGCCTATGGACGATGTGTTTACATTCTCTATTAAGCTGCCGGAAGGCATTGAAAATGAAACGGGTGTTACGGAGGCGACTGTCACCGTGCAATTCCAGGGTCTGGAAACAAAGACCCTTCGGGTTTCCAATTTTGAACTGATCAATGTGCCGGAGGGAATGAACGCGAAAATGATCACTGAGGCACTGGAAGTGCAGATCCGCGGCCCCAAGGCCCAGGTATCGCGCTTGAAAGCTTCCAATGTTACGGCTGTAATTGATTTTACAGACACTAAGCCCGGCACAGTGAAGCTCAATGCCCAGATCACCAGCAGTGTTACCGGCGTAGGTGCCGTAGGCAGCTATACCGTTTCCGCAACGCTGAAGGAAAAGTAATCATCAATAAAAAGGGGATAATGACCTTGATTAAAAGTATGACCGGCTACGGTCGGGCCGTAGAAACAGTGAACGGCAGAGAATTTACCGTAGAGATCCGTTCTGTGAATAACCGCTATCTGGATTGCAGTGTGCGCTTGCCCCGGATTCTCTCCTTTGCAGAGGATGCGGTGAAGCAGGCGGTAAAGGCTTCTGTTTCCAGAGGTAAGGTGGATGTGTACATCTCCTTGCGCACCGAAGGTGGTGAGGAAACCAGCGTCAGTCTTAACGGACCGGTGCTGCAGGGCTATCTGGATGCAATGCACCAAATGGTTGAGCAGTTTGGCGTAAAGGACGATATCAGCGTTTCCACTGTTTCCCGGCTGCCGGAGGTTTTCGTCATTGAAAAACCGGAGGTGGATGAGGAGCAGCTGCTCTCTGATCTGAAGCTTGTGGTGGACAAGGCACTGGCTGCCTACGATGCCATGCGCACCGTGGAAGGCCAGGCATTGGATAAGGATCTGCGCAGCCGCGGCCAAAGCATTTTGGAAATGGTTGCCCAGGTGGAGCAGGGCAACGGCCAGACAGTGGCTGATTACCGGACACGGCTGGAAGCAAAGATCCGGGAAGTGCTGGAGGATAAGGCCATCGACGAAAGCCGCATTCTGACCGAGGCCGCTATTTTTGCGGACAAGGTTGCGGTGGATGAAGAAACCGTTCGCCTGCGCAGCCACCTGGAGCAGATGAACACCATGCTCTCCGGCAGTGGCCCGGTGGGCAGAAAGCTGGATTTCCTGCTGCAGGAAATGAACCGGGAGACCAACACCATCGGCTCCAAGTGCACCGATGTGAAGCTGGCGCGGATCGTGGTGGATATGAAGGCAGAACTGGAAAAGATTCGGGAACAGACCCAGAACATAGAGTAAGAGGCGCCTATGAAATTTATCAACATTGGTTTTGGAAGCTTGGTAGCCGCAAATCGTGTGCTTGCGGTGGTGGACCCGGATTCCGCTCCCATTAAGCGCGTTGTGCAGGAAGCAAAGGAACGGGCAATGCTGGTGGATGCATCCTACGGCCGTAAGACCCAGTCGGTGATCCTGATGGACACAGACCATGTGATCCTCTCCGCGCTGAATACCGAGGTGATCGGCCAGCGCTGGTCAGAACAGACCGGTAAGGAGGAAGCGAATGGGTAAGCTGTTTGTATTTTCCGGTGCCTCCGGTGTAGGCAAAAGCACTGTGCTGACAAAGGTGATGAAGACACGGGAAGATCTGCATTTTTCCGTTTCTGCCACAACCCGCGCGCCTCGCCCCGGCGAGATCGACGGCCAGAGCTATTACTTTGTTTCCAAGGAAGCTTTTGAACAGATGATTCAAGAAGATGCGTTCCTGGAATATGATGCCCATATGGGTAACTACTATGGCACGCCCAAAAATCAGCTGGAAAAGCTGCAAAATGGCAGTCTGGTGCTGGACATTGAGCCCAACGGCGCATTTAATGTCCGCAAGCATTGGCCTGAAGCGGTGCTGATCTTCATTGCCCCTCCCTCTATGGAGGAGTTGGAGCGTCGGCTGCGTGGCCGGGGAGATACCTCGGAGCAGCAGATCGCCCTTCGCCTGGACCGGGTCCGTTGGGAAATGGAGCAGTCCAAGCAGTATAACTATTTAGTGACAAACGATCAAGTGGATACCTGCGCACAGCAGATACTCAATATTATCGAAAAAGAAATTGGTAAATAAACCAAGGAAATTGGAGGAAATATCTTATGCTTTACCCCCCTGTAGCAGATTTGCTGAAGAATGTTTACAGCCGCTATCTTCTGGTCAATGTGGTTGCCCAGCGGGCAAGACAGATCGCCGAGGAGGCAGAGGCTAACCAGGAAGAACTGACCGAAAAGCCGGTGACCCTGGCGATCCGTGAAGTTGCTGACGGCAAGCTGACAGCAAGCTTGAAGGAAGAATACGCAAAATAATGTAAAGGAGTGGGCTGTATGATCGCTAAAATTGCTGTTTCTGCAGCAAACTTTGCCATTGACAAGCCCTACTCTTACTTTGTTCCGGAGGAGATCGCACTTGAGCCCGGTATGCGTGTGCAAGTGCCTTTTGGCAGAAGCAACCGCGCTGCCGAAGGTGTTGTGCTGGCCGTGGAGGAAGGAGAGCAGGGCTCGCTGAAGGCTGTTTCCTGCGCTCTGGACAAAGAGCCGGTCCTTTCGGATACGATGCTGCGTTTGGCGGCCTTTTTGCAGCAGCGATACTTTTGCACCTTCTATGAGGCGGTGCGCACGATGCTGCCTGCCGGTCTGTGGTTTCAAACCAAGGATAGCTACCGGCTGACAGAGGACATATCCTGGCAGGAAAAACCGCCCAGAGACGCCGGTGCAGCTTTGATTTTACGGATGCTGCAAGACTGCGGCGGCTGCTGTGACGGTCCGATTTTGCAGGATGCGGTTGCTGATGAAGAAGCCTTTGAAAAGGCAGTGAAGTATCTTCTGCGAAAGAAATGGATATCTGCCCAAAGGGATTTTTCCCAGCGGACAAATGACAAAACCGAGAAGATCGCCACCCTGGCTGTTGCTACAGAGGCGGCTCACGCTTATGCCATCAGCCGTCCCAAGTCAGCGGCAATGCAAAGAGCGGTTTTGGAGCTGATATGCACAGTGGGTAGCGCTCCGGTGAAGGAGATCTGCTATTACACCGGTGCAAAACCGTCCACAGTCAATCGCCTGGCAGAGCTTGGCTATCTGGAACTGACGGAAAAGCCGATCTTGCGATGCCGGGAGATCCGTCCGGCGCAAATCAGCGGTGAACTGATCCTCAACGAAAAGCAACAGGCTGTTTTTGATGGTTTGTGCGCCCAACTGGCCGGGGAAGATCCGGGAAAGGCACTGCTTTACGGTGTTACCGGATCGGGAAAAACTTCTGTGTACATTCGCTTGATTCGCAAGTGTCTGGACGCAGGTCAGCAGGCAATGCTGCTTGTCCCGGAGATCGCTCTGACACCCCAGCTGCTGGGTTTGCTGGCGGCTTACTTTGGAGACCAGGTGGCGGTGCTGCACAGCAGTCTTCCGGCCACAGAGCGTTACGATCAGTGGAAACGGATCCGCTCCGGTGAGGCCGGTGTTGTGGTCGGTACTCGCTCGGCGGTATTTGCCCCTTGCAAAAAACTGAAGCTGATCATTTTGGACGAAGAGCAGGAGCACTCCTATAAGTCGGAAAATGCGCCCCGGTACGATGCCAGGGAAGTGGCCTTGTGGCGCGGCGCAAAGGAAAAGGCGCTGGTGCTGCTTGGCTCGGCTACCCCTTCTGTGGAGACGATGTTTTATGCCAAGTCCGGTATTTATCAGCTCTACACGCTGAAGGAAAGATATAACGGAAAGCCGCTTCCCAAGGTGGAGATCGTGGATATGCGGCAAGAACCCCAAATGGGCAACGACCTTTCCGTTAGCTATCGCTTGCAGGATGCCATCGGCCAGACCTGCCAGGACGGAAAACAGACCATTCTGTTTCTGAACCGTCGGGGCAACAGCCGTGCTCTGGTGTGCGTGGATTGCCGGGAATCTCCGGAATGTCCCCGCTGCAACGCAAGACTGACCTATCACAGCGCCAATGAGCGGCTGATGTGCCACTACTGTGGCTACTCCCAGTATGCGCCCACCCGTTGCCCCAAGTGTGAGGGCGCGTTAAAACGGGTAGGCACCGGCACCCAAAAGGTGCAGCAGGAGCTGGAAAGTGTGTTTCCCGGTATGGAAATCCAGCGTACGGATACAGATACCGTCAGCGCGGTGAACACCCACGAAAAAATTCTGGAAAAGTTCAAGCAGGAGAAAATTCCTGTGCTGCTTGGCACTCAAATGGTGGCCAAGGGCCTGAACTTGCCGGATGTGACGCTGGTGGGTGTTCTGGATGCGGATTTGAGTCTGTACACAGACAATTACCGGGCTGCGGAAACCACCTTCAATATGCTCACCCAGGTGGTGGGCAGAGCCGGCCGCGGTGATACCGCCGGCCAGGCGATGATCCAGACGATGGTACCCCAGCACCGGATCATTACTTTGGCGGCCCAACAGGATTATGATGGCTTTTACCAGCTGGAGGTCCAGCTGCGTAAAATGCAAAAGCGCCCACCCTTCGGGGATTTGGCAACAGTGACCTTTACCGGTGAGGATGAGGGAAAGCTGCTCCGGGGCGCGGTGAAATTCCGGGATAGTCTGGTGGCTTGCCTGAAACAACCGGAATATGCGACATCGGACTGCAGTGTATTGGGACCTGCCCCTTGCCCGGTGCCGAAAATCAATTATAACTACCGTTATCGCCTGACACTCCAGGGTCGTATGGACAAAGCTCTGCGGCTGCTGGTGGCCCACTTGCTGCGGCAGTTCTCCCAGGACCGGGAGAATCGGGGCGTATCTGCGTTTGTGGATGTAAACGGTTACGATTAAAGGATGGATTGTATGGGACTGCGTAAAATATTGACAGATGCTGAACCTGCATTGCATAAGGTTTGTAAACCGGTGGAAAAATTCGATGGACGGCTGCACAGCCTTTTGGAAGATATGCGGGAAACTTTGATCGATTCCCAGGGTGTCGGCCTGGCCGCGCCCCAGGTGGGAATTCTGCGCAGAGTTGTCCTGGTGGACACCGGTGAGGAGATTCTGGAATTGATCAATCCTACCCTGGTGGAAACGGACGGGGAGCAGGAAGGCGCGGAAGGCTGCCTGAGTGTACCTGGCCGGTACGGCTTGGTCAAGCGCCCCTACTATGCAAAGGTGCGGGCCCAGGACCGCAACGGAAACTGGTATGAAGCAGAGGGAGAGGAACTGATCGCCCGGTGCTTCTGCCACGAACTGGACCACCTGGATGGCATTATTTACACAGAGGTTATGGAACGGTTCCTCACCGATGAGGAATTGGGTTTGGAAGATTAAAATTGCGGAGGGTTTTGGATGCGTGTTGTTTTTATGGGAACGCCTGACATTGCGGCTACCTGTTTAGAAAAGATAATTGCAGATGGTTTCCAGGTGGTGGGTGTCTACACGCAGCCGGACCGGCCCAAAAACCGGGGTATGAAGCTTGCCTTTTCTCCGGTAAAGGAAGTGGCATTGGCCCACGAGATCCCGGTGTATCAGCCGGAGAATTTTAAAGACCCGGAAACGGTGCAGACGCTGGCGGATTTGCAGCCGGATGTGGTGGCGGTGGTGGCCTATGGCCGGATTCTGCCCCAGAGCGTACTGGATATCCCACCGAAGGGCTGCATCAACATCCACGCCAGTATTTTGCCCAGCTACCGCGGCTCTGCTCCCTATCAGTGGGCGGTGCTGGACGGCCTTACCGAGACCGGTGTGACAGCAATGTATCTGTGCCGGGAAATGGATGCCGGCGATATGATCGCCGTTTCCAAGACTCCCATCGGCCCGGAGGAAACTGCCGGTGAATTGCTGGACAGATTGGCTGTTTTGGGTGCGGATCTGTTAAGCGAAACATTGGGAAAAATCGAAGAAGGCAGCGTTACTGCAACGGCCCAGGACCACGCATTGGCAACCTACGCGCCGATGCTGGACAAAACGATGTGTCCCATTGACTGGAACAAAACTGCCCAGCAGGTGCATAATCACGTCCGGGGAATGAATCCCTGGCCGGTGGCAACTGCGCAGATTGGCGGCAACCGTTTTAAAATCTATTCCACTGTCATTGTGGAAGGAAAACCCGGCTCTGCTCCCGGTGCGATTTTGGGATTGACCAAAACCGGTCTTCAGATCGCCTGCGCCGAGGGTGCGGTAGAAATCCGCATTTTGCAGGCAGAGGGCGGTAAGCGTTTGGCGGCACCGGACTATTTCCGGGGACATCCTCTGGAGGCCTGATATGGGAGCCAGAGAAACGGCCCTCAATGTGCTGATTGCCTGCCGGAAAAACGGTGCCTGGTCAAACGGCATTTTGAAGGAATACACAAACCGGGATAAGCTGGACCGCAGAGAGGCTGCGCTGGCAGCGCGGTTGTGCTACGGTGTACTGCAAAACCGGGCAAAGCTGGACTTTTATCTCAAACAGCTGCTGACGGGAAAGCTCAAAAATCTGCACCCGGCAGTGCACGATATTTTGCAGCTGGGTTTGTACCAAATTTACGAAATGGACAAGATTCCTGCCAATGCGGCGGTGAATGAGTCTGTTATATTAACCAAGAAATATTGCGCAAAGAATCCCCGGGCGGCATCGCTGGTCAATGCAGTGCTGCGAAATGCGGTGCGTACCAAGGGAACACTTTCGGAGCCAAAGACCCTTCAGGACAAATACTCCCACCCCCAGGAACTGATCGATTTGCTGGAAAGCTATGTGGGAAAAGAAAAACTGGAGCCTATGCTATCTGCAAACAATCAGGAAACTGCCATTGTAATCCAGGTCAACACCCTGAAAACCACGGCCCAGCAGTTACAGCAGCTGCTTACCCGGGAAGGTGTTACGGTGGAAAGCCACCACTGGCTGCCAAACTGTTTCCTTCTTTCCGGTGCAGGCAATCTGGAGCAGCTGGATGCTTTCCAACAGGGACTTTTTTATGTGCAGGACGCAGCGGCCCGGCTGAGTGTTTTGTGCGCAAACATTCCCCAGGGCGCGAAGGTGCTGGATTGCTGTGCAGCCCCTGGCGGAAAGACCTTTGCAGCGGCTATGGATGGAGCAGGTCAGACGATTTCCTGCGACATCCACGAACATAAAATCGCGCTCATCCAGTCCGGTGCCCAGCGGCTGGGCCTTACCAATGTAACGGCCCTGGTGCAGGACGCATCCCAAAACAGGGAAGAATGGAATGAGAAAATGGATGTGGTGATTGCCGATGTGCCTTGCTCCGGCTATGGCATTATCCGCAAGAAACCGGACATCCGCTATAAAGACCCGGCTACTATGAAGGACTTGCCCCGGCTGCAGCTGGCAATTCTGAAAAACCAGGCCCGGTATGTAAAACCCGGCGGCGTGCTGATGTATTCCACCTGCACCTTGGTCCGGGCGGAAAATGAGGGTGTTGTGGAAGCGTTTTTGCAGGAAAATCCGGAATTTACCTTGGAAACGCTGCCCCTGCCGGAGAAATTCTCCCAAAAGGAAAATGCGATGCTGACCCTTGTGCCGGGAGAGTATGACACCGACGGCTTCTTTATCTGCCGTCTCAGAAGGAAGTAATATGAGCCAACTCAAATCGATGACCCTGCCGGAAATCGGCCAGGTAATGAAAGAAATGGGCCAGCCAGCCTTTCGTGGCAAGCAGGTCTTTACCTGGCTGCACAGCGGTGTGCGCAGTTATGAGGAGATGACCAATCTGCCCAAAGCCCTCCGGGACTGCCTGGCAGAAAAGTATCCTCTGCATATCCCGCAGGTAGTTCGCAAGCAGGAGTCTAAAAAAGATGGCACAATTAAATATCTGTGGGAGCTTTCTGACGGCAACTGCGTGGAAACGGTACTGATGCGCTATCATTACGGCAATACCGTATGCATTTCCACGGAGGTAGGCTGCCGTATGGGCTGCGCCTTCTGCGCCTCCACCCTGGGCGGTCTGGTGCGCAAGCTGGAGCCTTTTGAAATGCTGGATCAGGTGCTCTTTACCCAGATTGACTCGGGTCTGCCGATTTCTCACATCGTCTTGATGGGCATTGGCGAGCCGCTGGACAATTTTGACAATGTGATGCGCTTTCTGGAACTGGTCAACAGCCCGGATGGAATGAACATCTCCATGCGTCACATCAGCCTTTCCACCTGTGGTCTTGTACCGGGAATCGACAAGCTGGCGCAAAAGAAATTGCAGCTTACCTTGTCCATTTCTCTACACGCGCCTACAGATGAGATCCGCAACACCATTATGCCGGTGAACAAGGCCTACTCCTCGGAGGAGCTGATTGCCGCCTGCCGGCGCTACTATGAAAAGACCGGCCGCCGCATCTCCTTTGAGTATGCAATGATCAACGGTGTCAATGACACCCCGGAGGCGGCAAAAATACTACTCAAGCGATTAAAAGGATTGCCTGCCCATATGAATCTGATCCCACTGAATCATGTGGAGGAAAGTCCTTTAAAGCCCAGCACCCGACAGGCGGTACAGCAGTTCCAGAAGCTGCTGGAAGATGGTGGCATTCCCGCCACTGTGCGCCGCACGTTAGGCAGCGATATTGACGCTTCCTGCGGGCAGCTGCGGCGCAAATATACGAAGGAAAACAAGCAATAATACTGCGAAAGGAGTGTTGCTTTATGCAGTATTGGGGCATTACAGACCCCGGTTGTACCCGGACACAAAATCAGGATACATATCACTTTGAAGTGCTGGACAAAAACACCCTGCTTTGCATCGTTTGCGACGGTATGGGTGGCGCAAAATCCGGCAATGTGGCCAGTACCCTGGCAGCAGATGTGTTTGCCCAGGAGGTCAAGCGTACCTGGAACTCGGACATGGATGAGGACGCAGTGGACCAAATGCTTCAAAATGCGGTAAAGCTTGCAAACTTTACGGTCTTCGACCAAGGCCAGCAGTTTGAGGAATTTACCGGCATGGGTACTACACTGGTTGCCGCTTTGATCCACAAGAAATTCTGCAGCATTGTTAATGTTGGCGACAGCCGTGCATACAGTGTAAACCATGACGGGGTTCGTCAGCTGACAAAGGACCACTCTCTGGTGCAGATGATGGTTTCCCGGGGCGAGATCACCCAGGAGCAGGCCAGAAGGTATCCCGGTAAGAATTTGATCACCCGGGCAATCGGCACGGAAACCGTGGTCCAGTGCGATGTTTTCCACCGTAGAATGACCAGCGGTGAGTGCTTGCTGTTGTGTACAGACGGCTTGTCCAACACAGTGGATGAGCAGGAGATCCTCTTTGAGGTGGTACACGGTGTGAATAAGCAGGGAAGCTGTGAGCGCCTGCTGGAAATTGCAAAAAATCGTGGCGCGCCGGATAATGTCACTTGCGTGTTAGTTCAAATTTGATCCGGGGCGAAAGGAGTTACGATTATGGATAAATATATTGGACGCCTGCTGGACAACCGGTACGAGATCCTGGAGGTCATCGGTACCGGCGGTATGGCCGTTGTATATAAAGCTCGCTGCCACAGACTGAACCGTCTGGTAGCCATTAAGATTTTGAAGGACGATTATCTGGAGGATGAGGAGTTCCGCCGCCGTTTCCATTCGGAAAGCCAGGCTGTTGCGATGCTCAGTCATCCCAACATCGTTTCCATTTACGATGTGTCTTCTTCCGTGACTGCGGACTATATTGTTATGGAGCTGATCGACGGTATCACCCTGAAGCAGTACATGGAAAAGAAGGGTGTCTTGAACTGGAAGGAAACGCTGCATTTTGCCATCCAGATCTCCAAGGCCCTGGAGCACGCCCATAGCCGTGGCATTGTCCACCGGGATATTAAGCCCCACAATGTGATGGTGCTGAAGAACGGTGCGGTGAAGGTTACGGACTTTGGCATTGCCCGGATGATGTCCAAGGGCAACACCTTGACCAAGGAAGCCCTGGGCTCTGTGCATTACATCTCTCCGGAGCAGGCCAAGGGTGGCCGTGTAGACAGCCGTTCCGATATCTACTCTCTGGGCACAGTGATGTATGAGATGATGAGTGGCCGGCCTCCCTATGACGGAGAATCTCCCGTGGCGGTTGCTATTCAGCATATCAATGGCGGCGCGGTGATGCCCTCCACCCTCAACCCCAATATCCCCGGTGGTCTGGAACAGATCATAATGAAGGCGATGGCTCACGAGCCTGCCCAGCGGTATGCATCTGCCACCCAAATGCTGGCAGATCTGGACGAATTCCGCAAGAGTCCTGCCATTTTGTTTGATTACAACACACCGCCTACGGACGCGGTGACCAATATGCCCAAGCAACCGCTGACACTGGATACACCCCAGAAACCCACCACTGCGGAACGGGTGGCCCGGGAGGGCGGTGAGCGCCGTCCTGCCAGAAGAACTTCTGATGCAAAGCGCCCCGAGCGTCGGCATACCCCCACGAAGGAAGAGGAAAACCGCAGCAAGGTGGCAACCATTGCTGTCATTGCCTGCTCTGCGGTTATGGTGATCGCAGTGGTGATCTTCCTGGTGGTTTTGTTCAGCGGCGGAGATTCCAAGGTGGAAATGATCGATGTACCCAACCTGGTAGGCAAGATCTATAAAGAGCTTCCGGTGTATGCGGATGTGAATGTGAAGATCGATAAAGAGATCCATCACGATTCCAAGCCCGGACAGATTTTGGAGCAGAATCCCAAGGCCGGCACCCAGATGAAAAAGAATGGCACCATCTATGTGGTGATCAGTATGGGCAAGGAATTAAAAGCCGGTATTATGCCGGATATCGTCGAATGGGAACAGGCCCAGGCGGAAAAAGCACTGAATCACCTGGATATGAACTTGCAGATCGTCGTGGAGGAAGAACACCACGATACAATTCCCGTTGGAACGGTGATTCGCACAGAGCCGGAGGCAGAAGTGGAACTGCTGGAAGGCCAGGTAGTTACCATTTTCGTCAGTAAGGGTATGGAGATGAAGACCTCCATTATGCCGGACCTGGTGGGCAATGGGAAAGAGGTCGCGGAAAAGATCTTAAAGGATCAGAATTTGGCCCTGGACATCGTAATTGAGGAAATTTATGATTCCGTAACGGACGCCGGCAATGTTGTTCGCACAGAGCCCAAGAGTGAGGAAGAACTGAAAACCGGCCAGAAAGTAACCCTCTATATCTCCAAGGGTAAGCACTTGGTGAAAATGAAGAATCTGATCGGCCTGTCCATTAACAGCGCTGTAGCAGTGCTGAATGAAGACGGCTTTAAAAACTATGAGATTGTGTCCGTGGCAAGCCAGGAAGAACGGGATAGCGTTGTTGCTATGAAGATCGATGGCAAGGACATCAACCCCGGTGATAATCTGGATGTTACCTCGCTGATTGTACTGCATGTGTCCAAAGGTTCCGGTGTCAATGAGATCATCAGAAATGTGGTTATTTCTATGAGAGGTATGACGGCAAACGGTGATTGTGAGGTAACGATCAAACGCGGCAGCACAACGGTTTTCAGCGGCATAGTGCCCAAAGGTCAGGAAACTGTTGAGCTGGAAAAACAGTCTGGCAGCGGTACCGTAAATTATACCATTATCATCGGCGAAGACGGCTGGGAACAGCAGGTGGAATTTTGATGCAAACAAGAACCGGACGGATCGTCCGCAGTTTAAGTGGCTTTTATGATGTGCAGACAGCGGATGCTGTGATCACCTGCCGTGGCCGTGGCGCACTGCGTCGGGCCGGGGAGAGTCCCTTGACCGGTGATATGGTGGAAATAGCCGTCGAAGGCGGTAAGGGTATGGTCCAGAAAGTGCTGCCCCGGAAAAACCGGTTTATCCGCCCAGCGGTTGCCAATGTGGATGCACTGGTGATTTTCGCAGCCAACACCAATCCGGTGACAGAGCCGTTTTTGATCGATCGTGTGGCAGCCATTGCCGGTGACCAGGAGGTGCCGGTGTATGTGTGCGTCAATAAATGCGACCTGGATCCGGCAACAGATCTGGTGCGGATCTATACCAATGCAGGTTTTCCGGTGATCCGGGCCAGCGCCCAGACCGGGGAAGGTGTAGACCAGCTGCGTGCTCTTTTGAAGGGCAAGCTGACCGCCTTTACCGGCAATACCGGTGTAGGCAAGAGCAGTATGCTCAATGCTCTTTGCCCGGAGCTTTCCCTTGCTACCGGTGAGGTTTCCGAAAAGCTGGGCCGTGGCCGGCACACCACCCGACATGTGGAACTGTATTGCTTGGGGGAGGATACCTATGTGGCGGACACTCCGGGATTTTCCTCTTTTGACACGGAACAGATGGATGTGCTGTTAAAAGAAAACCTGCAGTATGCTTTCCCGGATTTTGCGCCCTGGTTGGGCCAGTGCCAATTCCACGATTGCTCTCACCGAGCCGAGCCCGGCTGCAGCGTGCGCGCGGCGGTAGAAGCCGGAAAATTGGAAAAGACCCGCTATGAAAGCTATCTGCGGCTTTATGAAAAGGCCGAGCAGATCAAACCTTGGGAAATCGGTAAATAAACAGTGAAAAGCACCCGGATCAACCGGGTGCTTTTAATTGTTGATACAAACCCACAGCGGTAGTAATGCCAAGACTTTCTGCTTCCTGCAGTAAACCGTCAAGCTGCTTATGATCCCGGTTTAAAGTGAAAATGACCCGATCGGATTGGATTTGCGTATGGTACTGACAGTGGAGCTTTTCTTCTTCAAAAGGAAATTCCAACCCGTTTGGCAGGGTTTGCTCGCTGATTTGGCAGCCTTTTTCCGTAACGGTCAGAGTTTCCTGACCGATGGCGGCATCCAGCCAAACTTCCCGGCCTTTCCAGGGTGCAAGATATTTCTGCAAGGGCGTGTGCAGCGGCGGTGGCGGCAAAAATACAGGACAGCACAAATCCCTCCCGTAGATGTCCGAAACGGCTACGGGGCAGGGAAGGGCCTGCACAAGCGTTTTTGCAAGGGAGGCTGTTTCTGCACAGCCGGGCCGCTGAAAATCCAGTAAAAAACGGCTTACGGAAAACTGCTGCGCCAGACCGGTGAGCTGCTGAAGAATTTTCTGTTCATCGTGACCGTTGGGTGGAGTGCAATCGTTGATAATCACCATACTGCCCTCCGGCAGCGTGGTGGGAAGATTGGTAAGGTTTGTGCCGTAGCAGGAAAAATGGCAGGCCATCCAACCGATTTTGGGTGGCAATTTCTCTGCCGAGGAAAATTCTGCCGCTGTCATCGCAAGATAAAGGTTTATGGACATAGACAAACACCGCCTTCCGTGTTATACTATGGGCAGAGAGGACTTGAACCCAAGTAGCCTCTCTGCCCATATATTCTATGAGATGGAGAGCAAGGGTATGTCATTTGTGCTTCTGCCGGATATGATTGTGGACAATGTGACGCAGATCACACCGGCACTGCTGGAACAACACAATATTTCCTTATTGATGCTGGATTTTGATAATACCATCGTGCCTTATACGACGGACATTCCCACCGAGGCATTTTGCCGGTGGCTGCAGACAATGGCGGAATCACAGATACAGCTGTGTGTGGTTTCCAACAGCCGCAAACCCAGAGTGCAGGTGTTTTGCAAAAAATATGGGATCGATTGCATCACCCACGCAAGGAAACCTTTCTGTAAAGGCATCAAACAGTGCTTGCAGCGCTATGGCGTACAGCCTGGGGAAGCGGCACTGGTGGGCGACCAGATCTATACAGATACTTTGGGCGGTAACAGCGCCGGGGTGCAGACAATCTTGGTCCGGGCCATTGATAATCATAATTTCTGGCTGAAATTACGCCATTTATTGGAAAAACCGTTTATTTTTGCCGCGAGAAAAAGGAGAATTGACTATGAATAATTTGGAAAAGTACCGCAGCTTGCTGACAGACGGTGTAGACGGTCTGCTGCTGACCAGCCGCTACAGTCGTCATTATGCTGCCCAGTTCGACATTGCCGAGGGTATCGCCATTGTTACCAAGGCCGGCGGTTATTATTTTACGGACAGCCGTTATATTGAATCTGCCCAGAATAATATTCAGGGATTCAAAGTGGTGGAAACCAACCGGGCCAACCCCTACAGTAAGCTCCTTAACGATGCCATTGCCGAGTTCGGTGTGGAGTGCCTGGGCTATGAGGAAGAATACCTGACGGTGGCTGAATTTGCCGGTATGGAAAAAGACCTGAAGGCCAAGCTGGTGCCTATGGGCAAGCAGATCGATAAGTTCCGCGCTGTAAAGCAGGAATGGGAACTGGACCGGATGCGCAAGGCCCAGGAGATCACCGACCAGGCTTTTGAGGAAGTTCTGGGTCGCATTCAGCCCGGTATGACCGAAAAGCAGCTGCAGGCAGAGCTGATCTATTGTCTGTATAAAAACGGCGGCGACGGCCTTTCCTTTGACCCCATCGTGGTTTCCGGACCCAATACCAGCTTGCCCCACGGTGTGGCCGGAGATCGGGTGATCTGCAAGGGTGATTTCATTACCATGGACTTTGGCGCGCTGTATCAGGGCTACTGTGCAGATATGACCCGTACTGTCGCTGTAGGCTATGCCACTGAGGAAATGGAAAAGGTGTACAATACTGTTCTGCAGGCCCAGCTTGCCGGTATTGCCGTTACCAAGGCCGGTGTCACCGGCGCCCAGGTGGACGGTGCGGCCCGGAAGGTGATCACCGATGCAGGCTACGGTGCGTATTTTGGCCACGGCTATGGTCACAGCATCGGTATGCAGGTCCATGAAGCGCCTAACTGCAACCCCAGCGGTGATACGCCGATGGAAGTGAATATGGTCTGTTCTGCGGAGCCGGGCATCTATTTGCCGGGAAAATTCGGTGTCCGTATTGAAGATTTGGTGGTTTTCAAGGAGGATGGCTGCGAAAATCTTACCCGCAGTCCCAAGAACTTGATTATTGTGTAAAAATATTCGTATTTATACTTGCATTTGGACGCATTTTAGGTTAGAATATATGCGCTGAAGTTTGTAAATTTTGCCCTTCAGGGCATATTCTTAGGAGGAAAATATAATGATTTCTGTTAGTGATTTTAGAAACGGCATTACCTTCGATATGGACGGTAAGGTTATGCAGATCGTTGAGTTTCAGCATGTTAAGCCCGGCAAGGGCGCTGCTTTCGTTCGCGTTAAGATGAAGAACGTGATCACCGGCGGTGTAACTGAAACCACCTTCAACCCCAACGATAAGTACCCCACCGCTTACATTGAGCGCAAGAAGATGGAGTACTCCTACAGCGATGGCGATCTGTACTACTTCATGGACTCCGAGACCTATGATCTGATCCCCATTGACAAGAGCGCTTTGGACGATTCCTTCCGTTTTGTTAAGGAAAACGACACCTGCACCGTTATGAGCTACAAGGGCAATGTGTTCGGCATTGAGCCTCCCCGCTTCGTAGAACTGGAAGTTACCGCTACCGAGCCTGGCTTCGCCGGCAACACCGCTACCAATACCCTCAAGCCCGCTACTTTGGAGACCGGCGCTGAGGTTAAGGTGCCCCTGTTCATCAACGAGGGCGAGAGAATCCAGATCGACACCACCACCGGTGAATATCTGGGCCGTGCAAAATAAGGAGAAACCTATGACACTTTCTGAAAAGGCTGCCTATCTGAAGGGCTATATGGACGGCTTGGAGCTGGACACGGAAAAGGCTGAGGGCAAGATGATTGCCTCCATCGTGGACCTGCTGTGCGATGTGACAAAGCGTCTGTCCGAGGTTGAAGAAACCACCATTGCTATTTCCGATGAACTGGACGAGATCGAAGAAGATCTGGACGCCATCGAGGATTACATCCTGGACGAAGAGGACGAAGATGACTACGATGACTTCGACGACGATTTCGATGATGAGGATTATGAAGACGAGGGCTTTGACTTCGGCGATGAGGAGACCACCATCTACGAAGTAAAGTGCGCCTGCGGCAACATCATTGACTTCGACGAGGAGACTTTGGAGGAAGGCTCTATCACTTGCCCCGAGTGCGGCGAGCTGCTGGAGTTCAGCCTGGAAGACGACGAAGACGAGGAGTAATCCTTTAAAAACGAAATATACCGCTCTGCGTATAGCAGAGCGGTTTTTCACAAAAGGGAAGAATATGGAATTTGGAATTTATGTTCCCGGTCAGCCGATAAATCCGGCAGGACAGGCACTGATACGGATGCTTCGGGATTATGCCCCCGGCGCATCCTACGCAGATATGATGCGTTTGCGCCTTTCCGGAAAGGTTGCGGACCAATGCGCAGATACATACTTTGCTGCCTATGAAGATGGTATATGTTACAGCCGCTTGTGGAACGGTTGGGGCGTTCACCAAGATGCCGTTGGCAATTTCGGCAACTTTATGACCTTGGAGCAGTGCCGCGGTCAGGGAATCGGCAAGAAAATGCTTAAGCTTTGGTATGATAATTTGCAAACAAGGGAAGATAAGCCGTTGGCACTGTTTTGCAGCGCCAATGATCGAGTGGTGCAGATGTATTATGACTACGGTTTTCGTCCGGCAGCTCCTGGCGGCCACTTGTATCTGCCGGTAGGAAACAGCCCGGAGTCGTTTGAGGCATTTTGCGAGGCATATTACACACCGTCTGATTTTCTGATTGCCAAACCTGCCACGGTGCAGTATCGCCACGAGATTGATTGTCTTTTGCGTTTTGCTTTAATAAATGCAGGCGAGGATTTTCAAAAGATCGAGGAAACTTTACTATATGCACCCGGCACAACGCAGATGCTGTTTACAGAAAACGGCCATTGCGTTGGTTGGCAGACAGATGAAACTGTCCGGGTACATCCCCAATATCAAAATGCAAAGATCATAAGGCAATAAAAACCGTGTCCGGTTGGACACGGTTTTTCTCTTATCCCTGGCGCAGAATGCGCTTTCTTGCGATGTTGATGGTGCCTTCGTTCATATGGTTGATCCAGGAAAGGCTTTTGCCGCAACCAAAGGCTACGCAGCATTCCGGGTTGTCTGCCACAGTGCAGTTGATGCCGGTGTGCTTTGTAAGATACTCAGCCATACCTGCCAGCAGGCTGCTGCCGCCGGTGAGGGTAATGCCGTTCTGGGCAATGTCGCCCACCAATTCCGGAGAGGTGTCCTGCAGTACGGAGAGAATTTCGTCACCGATGATCCGGGCGTATCTGGTCAGAACATTGTAAACTTCACTGGACAAAATAGGGAACTCCCGGGGTGTACCGGTTTTTACTTCTCTGCCCTTGACCAGCATGCTGATATCTTCCCGTCGGGGGGAGACACAGCCGATCTGGATCTTGATGTCCTCGGCGGTTGCCTGACCGATGACCACACCGTACTTGGAACGGATATAATGGGTGATGGCTTCGTCAAAGGTATTGCCTGCAATCTTCAAAGAAGAGGAAATGGCAACATCGTTCATAGTCAAAACAGCGATATCTGTTGTGCCGCCGCCGATGTCGACGACCATATGGCCGTTAGGGCCGCTGATGTCCAGGCCTGCGCCCAAGGCTGCGGCCAAAGGCTCTTCAATCAGGTAAACACGACGGGCACCGGCTTCAATGGCCGCATTGATCACAGTCCGTTCTTCCACCTCGGTAATGCCGCTGGGTACACTGAGAATGATTCTGGGCTTCGGGGAGAACAGGGAGGACTTGGAGGCAGACTGGAACAAAATCTGCAGCATTTTTACCGTCATTTCGTGGTCAGATACCACACCGTCCTTCAACGGGTACATGGCCACCACATTGCCGGGGGTTCTGCCCAGCATATTTCGGGCAGCAGCGCCTACCTGCAGTACCTTGCCGGTGTTTTTATCAACAGCAACAACAGAGGGCTCCCGGATTACCAGGCCCTTGTCCGCCGCGTTGATCAGCACATTGGATGTACCCAGATCAACACCGAAATCATTGGAAGCAAAATTAAAACGCATATTGTTCACCTGCTTTTTTAATCATTAGATGTAGCGGCAATCGCAACAAAATGAATCTGCGCTGCACCACCGGCCAAAAGTGTCTTTGCACACTCGGAGGCGGTAGCGCCGGTGGTGATCACATCATCCACCAGCAAAATCCGTTTGCCTGCGACTGCTTGGGGATTTTTCACTTTATACGCACCCAGCACATTGGCCCGCCGCTGGGCGGCATCTGCAATGCCGGATTGGGGTTTGGTATGACGGATTTTCTTCAATGTGGACACCACCGCAATACCCAGTTCTTTGCCAAGAGCATCGGCCAGAAGCTGGGATTGGTCATACCCTCTGGCAAAACGACGCCGGGAGGAGATCGGCACCCAGGTGATCATATCCGGGGCCTGGAAATCCTGCTCCAGCAGCTTTAGTGCCAGCAATCTGCCGTAGGCCACGGCATTGCTTCTGCAGTTGTAAAATTTAAACCGTTGGATGCTTTTGCGTACATTTCCTTTATAATACCACATTGCTGTCCATTGTGCAACAAAAGGAATCATTCTTTTTGCTTTGGGATGAGATTTTACAGTGCAGCGGCAATTGTGGCACAGCTCGGTTTCCTTGCTGGTCAGGAGGCTTCTGCACAAAACGCATTTTCGCGGAAAGAGAAAGGAAAGCATTGGCTATTTACCTTCTTTCTGCAGCCGTAGCTTTAGTCCGGTGTAGCGACGGCCCACTTTGGCATTCTGGGTCATAACTGCCACGGTTTCTTCCCGGCCAACAGTCACCATCAGTTCCCGGGCCCGGGTAATGGCGGTGTAAAGAATGCTGCGGTTGAGCAGATATGCAGAACCGCCCCAGGCCGCTAAAATCACCGCCCGGTATTCACTGCCCTGGCTTTTGTGAACAGTCATTGCGTAGGCAAGCTCCAGCTCATTTAACTGGTCAAAATCATAAGTGGCTTCCCGGTCATCAAAGACCACGGTCAGCTGTTCCATAGCAGTATCGATTTCCCGGATAATGCCCACATCTCCGTTAAACATACCCTCACCAACGGCACTGCCGTCAGTTTTGGTCCAGAGAATATCATAGTTGTTGCGAATCTGCATTACCCGGTCGCCTTCCCGGAAAACGAATTCGCCAAAGGCCCGTTCCCGTTTGGCAGGGGAGGGCGGATTCAAGCTTTGCTGCAGGAGTTTGTTCAGATTTACCGTACCGGCAAAACCCTTTTTCGTGGGGGTCAGCACCTGAATTTGTTCAGATGGGATCCCCATTTTTTGGGGCAGACGGGTAGAGCAAAGGCCTACGATCGTCTGGGCAACGGCTTCTTCGCTGTTTGCACCCAAAAAGAAGAAATCATTTTTCACATCTGTCAGCACCGGCATTTGCCCCTGGTTGACCCGGTGGGCGTTCATAACGATCAGACTTTTTTGTGCTTGCCGGAAGATCTCCGTCAGCCGGATGCTGGGGAGCATATTGCTTCGAAGAATATCACTCAGGGGGAATCCGGGGCCGACCGGCGGCAGCTGATCCGGATCGCCCACCAGAATCAGTCTGCATTTTTCCGGCAGGGCCTGCATCAGGCTGTACAGCAGGGAGATATCCACCATAGACATCTCATCCACGATCACCGCATCGGCCCGCAGTGGATTGGATGCATCCCTGCAAAAGACCAATTTTCCGGTGTGCCGGTCAATGCCTGTTTCCAAAAGACGGTGGATGGTAGAGGCATCCTCACCGGTCACCTCTGACAGCCGCTTGGCGGCACGCCCGGTGGGAGCGGCCAGCAGGTAGGTAAGACCCATTTGGTCGTAGAGCCGTAAAATGCCGTTTAAAATGGTGGTTTTACCGGTACCGGGGCCGCCGGTGATGATCAAAAGACCGGAGGTAGCGGCCAGGGAAATGGCCTGGATTTGCTGCTTGGAATATGCAAAACCACTGCTTTTGGAAGCTTTCTCCAGATATTTAGGCAATGCAGAGGGCGCTTTATATTCCTTTTGTGACAAGGAAATGAGCCGATTGGTGCAGAAAACCTCTGCATCATACAAATCGGGAAGATAGATCACATCGATGCCTGCCAGATGCTCCGCTGCCAGACGGTTGCTGTGCAGCAGCTGCTCAATGCAACGATCAATGGTATCGGTAGAGACAGACAGCAGGCTGGCGGTGGCTTCCACCAGCTTTTGCTCCGGCAAAAAACTGTGTCCTGCGGTGAGGTTATACCGCAGTTCAAACAGAACACCGGCTTCCACCCGTCGGGGATCATCTCCGTTAACACCCAGTTCAATGGCAAACTGGTCCACCGCGCCGAAGGGAGCATCCAGCTCCTCGTCCATCAGAAGATACGGGTCGTCGTAGAGCATATCGATGGTGCTGTCACCGTATAGCCGGTAGGTTTTGATGGCCAACTCCGCAGGCAGATGATGAAGCGTAAAAAATTCCATAATGTGCCGAATACCCATCTGCTGCCGGAAAGCCTGACCGATATCTGCGGCCTTTGCGGCAGTGATCCCGGCAATTTCTGCCAGACGGTGCGGCTCCTGCTCCATAATGCGCAAGGTATCCTCACCAAAATGAAGAACGATTTTTGCGGCGGTTTTGGGGCCAATGCCTTTGATTACCCGTCCGGACAGATAATTCTGAATTTCTTGGGCACTCTGGGGCATCAGCCGTTCCAGAAATTCCGCTTCAAACTGACGGCCATAGCTGGGATGATTTTTCCATTTTCCGGTGACGATCAGCCGCTCACCGATGACAGGCATAGGAATCGTGCCAACGACGGTTACAGTTTGGCCATCCTGGCAAAGAAGGCGCAAAATGGCATAGCCATTGTCATAGTTTTGATAGACAATGCCACCGATAGCGCCCTGTAAAATTTCCATTTCTGTCATAGCCGATCTCCTGTAAATAAGCTATCATTATTTTACTATAAAATGGGGAAAATGAAAAGGGGGGAAATACCCCCCTTTTTTAAAATTTTACAATTCTGTGTCGGTTTCCCGGTGCTTCTGGCATTTGGTCGGCAAACAAGCCATAAAGAGCATCACACCGGTTTTCCAGCAGCTGATACGGATTGTCCTGGGTTTCTCCAATGTTGGGGAAATGACCGGTTTTTCTGGCCAGTTTCAGGATCTCCCGGCCTTTATCATTGAGGGCCAGGACCCGCACATAAGGAATCGGCGCGTCCAGATCGGCCTGGGTAATACCGAGAAATGCACACAGCACCATCCGGTCCAGCCGGGAACGGGTATAGCGCTTGGACTTTGTGGCGGTTAAAATATCCTCCAGGGTGGCCTTTTCTCTTGCGGCGTGCATCAGCTTCCGCCAAAGACCCTCCGAGCCAAAGGGCAGCGCAGCAAAATCCTCATCGGTCATCGTGCGCAGTTTTGCCAGAATTGCCCGTTCGGCATTGGCGGTGGTGTGCAGCGTTGCTCCTGCGAAACACTCCCGGGCTGCTGCCGGAACAAAGGATTCCCAATCCTGGCCTTGCGCCATCAGCTGCCGCAAGGCGGTGGCAGAGGGATTCTCCGGATCGGGAGCAGCATCGTGATAATTCCCTTGCCGCAAAATGGGCAAAGGCTGTATCTTGCTGTTTTGAGAAAGGATCGCTTTGCAGTACTCCACCGCCAGAATATTATTTGGCTTTGTCAGCAGTTGCCCGTCAATGCCCATTGCCTCCAGCGCTTCCTGCCGGGCGGCAGGGAAGGACAGACCTTTATCCAGGGCTGTGTGCAGCGCAGCCGGAAAGTCCGGGGAAAGAAGCGCCTGGGCGGTGCGTACAAGCGCAGCGGCATCATCGGTTTCTGCGCCAAAGCATAAATGGCTGCAAAAGCTTGCTAAAACGGATACGCCTTTGCTTGCAAAACCCTCTGCAGAATCTACGGCAGCGGTAACCGGCAGCTCCAGCACCAGATCAGCGCCGCTTAAAAGGGCGGCTTTTGCCCGTAAGGATTTGTCGATGATGGCCGGCGCACCCCGCTGGACAAAGTTGCCGCTCATCAAGCAAACGATGCTGTTTTCCGGTCCTTGCAATGCGGCAATGGTGTCCATTTGCTTTTTGTGACCCAGGTGCAGGGGGTTGTATTCGCATATAATTCCGGTGATTTTCAAAAATAACCCACCTTTCCGGTAAAAAAATCGTTTTCAGGGGTTGAGAAATTTTGGAATTTATTATACAATAAGTTTACATATGGTTATCTTATCACAAAATGAAAGAAAATCAAATTATTTTAGGAGGAAAAACCTATGAACATTTTGATTATCAACGCAGGCAGCTCCAGCCTTAAGTACCAGCTGATGGATCCCGAGACCGGTGTTGTCTCCGCCAAGGGTCTGTGCGAGCGTATTGGCATTGACGGCCGCCTGAACCACAAGGTTGGCGAGAACAAGGTGGTTAAGGACATTCCTATGCCCACCCACTCCGAGGCCATTGCTGCTACCCTGGAGATCCTGCAGGATGCAGAGCACGGCGTGATCAAGTCCGTTGACGAGATCGATGCTGTTGGCCACCGCGTGCTCCACGGCGGTATGGAATTCTTTGATTCCTGCGTCATCAACGACGAGGTTATCAAGGCTATCAAGAAGTGCATTCCTCTCGGACCTCTCCACAACCCCGCAAACCTGATGGGTATCGAGGCTTGCCAGGCGGTTATGCCCAACACTCCCCAGGTTGCTGTGTTTGATACCGCTTTCCACATGACTATGCCTCCCAAGGCATACCGTTATGCCATCCCCACCGAGTACTATGAGAACGACTCCATCCGTCGTTACGGCTTCCACGGCACTTCCCACAAGTATGTGGCAAAGCGCACCGCACAGCTGGTTGGCAAGACCGAGTTCAAGATGGTCAACTGCCACCTGGGCAACGGCTCTTCCATGTCTGCTGTTAAGGACGGCAAGTGCCAGGATACCACCATGGGTCTGACTCCTCTGGCCGGTGTTCCCATGGGTACCCGCTCCGGTGATATCGACGCCGCTGTTGTGCAGTTCATCTGCAACAAGTACAATATGAGCGTTGACGAGTGCCTGAATATGCTCAACAAGAAGTCCGGTATGCTGGCAATGTCCGGTGTTTCCTCTGACTTCCGTGATCTGGAAGACGGCGCAAAGGACGGCAACGAAAATTGCGCTCTGGCTCGCGACAAGTTCTGCTACGAGGTTGCCAAGTATGTTGGCGCTTACGCTGCTGCCCTCAACGGCATTGATGTGCTGACCTTCACCGCCGGTGTTGGCGAAAACGACTGCGCTGTCCGTGCTGCAGTTTGTGAGTATCTGGGCTTTATGGGCGTTAAGATCGACGCAGAGCTGAATAAGGCTCGCGGCAAGGAACTGATGATCTCCACTCCCGACTCCAAGGTGCAGGTCTGGGTCGTTCCCACCAACGAGGAACTGATGATCGCTCAGGACACCGCCGAGCTGGCAAAGAAGTAATTGGATAAATATAAGAGCAGGGCAGAGAAATCTGCCCTGTTTTTTGCGCACAAAATAGGTATTGACAAACAGATGTTATAAATGTTATATTTGTTATATCTTGTTAAAATTATAACATCTGGAGGCTTCTATGTACAGCATTCGGCAGGAACAGATACGGGAATATATCGAAGAAAAGAATATTGTGACCATCAAAGAGCTGTGCGAACTGTTCCCGGAAGTGTCTCTGATGACCATCCATCGGGACTTGGATGCTTTGGAGAAAAACGGCAGCATTATCAAGTTCCGTGGCGGCGCGAAATCCGTCCGTCTTACCGGTGATCCGGAGTTTAATGTGCGTATGCGGGAGAACAATGCCGGTAAGGTGGCAATGGCGAAAAAAGCCATGGAGCTGATCCAGCCTCACTCGGCTGTGTTCCTGGATGCCAGCACAACCAACCTCTCTCTGGTAAAGAATATGCCGGACATCAATATCAATATTTTCACCACCGGCCCCAGCATCGCATTGGAACTTTGCCGTCTGCACAATCCGGTGGTAACATTGTGCTGTGGTACGATAAACCGGAAAAATCTGGCATTATACGGTCAAAACACCCTGGAAATGTTGGAAAAGATCAACATTGACCTTGCCTTTATCGGTGTGTCCGGCTGCTCTGTGGACGCAGGCTTCACCTGCGGCACGGAAGGGGATATGCTGGTAAAACGACTGGTCATCAGCAAGGCCCGGACCAGCGTTGTGATGTGCGGCCAGGAGAAATTCAACTGCTTGATGCCTTATACCTTTGCCAATCTTTCGGATGTGGATTATGTAATCACCGACGCTCCGGCACCGGATAATTTCGTCCGGGCGGCCAAAGAAAACAATGTAATTTTGCTTTAAGGGTAAAACCCGGAAAAACAAACTGTTTTTCCGGGTTTTTTCGTTGGAAAATCCAAAATAGTTATTGACTGAATTGTTAAGATAAGTTATAATTAACAGGCTATAACATAACAAGGAGGATATATCATGGCAAATGCTGTCATCATGCCCAAGGCCGGTATTACAGTGGAGAGCTGTATCATTGGTGAGTGGGTGAAAAAAGTCGGCGATCCCGTTAAGGTCGGCGATGTTCTGTTTACTTATGAAACTGACAAGGCTTCCTTCGAGTGCGAGTCCACTGCAGAGGGCACTCTGCTGGAGATCTTCTTCGAGGAAGGCGAAGAAGTGCCCTGCCTGGTCAATGTCTGTGCTGTCGGTAACCCCGGCGAGGATTGCTCCGCTCTGAAGGGCGGTAGCGCCGCTGCACAGGAGGAGGCACCCGCTGCCGCAGCCGCTGCTGCACCTGCTGCTGCCGCTACTGCACCTGCCAACACCAAGGCAAGAGCTGTTATTATGCCCAAGGCCGGCATCACTGTGGAAAGCTGCATCATCGGTGAGTGGCTCAAGCAGGTCGGTGATCAGATCAAGATCGGCGATGTCCTGTTTACTTACGAAACTGACAAGGCTTCCTTCGAGTGCGAGTCCACCGAAGAAGGCGAACTGCTGGCAATCTTCTTTGAAGAGGGCGAGGAAGTTCCCTGCCTGGAAAATGTCTGCGCTGTCGGTCCTAAGGGCGAGCCTACTGACTGCCTGAAGCCCGGTGCTGCTCCCGTTGTTGTTGAGGAAGCTGCTCCTGCTGCCGCTGCTGCACCTGCTGCTGAAGCTGCTGCACCTGCTGCACAGATCGTACCCGGCGCTCCCGTATCTCCCAGAGCTGCAAAGCTGGCAAAGGCTGCCGGTGTTGACGCATCTTTGGCAGTTGGTACCGGTCCGGAAGGCCGTATCATTGAAAGAGATGTCCAGAAGCTCATCGACCAGGGTGTTCCCGCTGCCAAGACTGTGGCAGTATGCGACGGCCCTGCTTACGAGGATGTGAAGTTCAGCGGTATCCGCCGCGCCATCAGCAAGTCCATGACAACCTCTCTGTCCACCATGGCTCAGCTGACCCACAGCACCTCCTTCGATGCCACCGCAATCCTCAACTACCGTAAGGCTCTGAAGGCTGCCGGTGATGAGTATGCAGGCATCACTCTGGGCGACATCATTTTGTATGCTGTTTCCCGCACTGTGCTCAATCACCCCGACCTGAACGCCAATATGCTGGACGACAACACCATCCGTCAGTTCAAGCATGTCAACCTGGGCGTTGCTGTTGACACTCCCCGCGGTTTGATGGTTCCCACCATCTTCAATGCTGACCAGATGAGCCTGCTGGAGATCTCCAAGGCTGTCAAGCAGCTGGCTGCAGAGTGCCGCGAAGGCAACATCAGCCCCGACAAGCTCTCCGGCGGCAGCTTCACTGTCTCCAACCTGGGCAATCTGGGTGTTGAGTCCTTCACTCCCGTTATCAATCCTCCCCAGACCGGTATTTTGGGCGTTTGCGGTACCATCGACCGTGTGCGCAAGGCTGCTGACGGTTCTATCACTGTCTACCCGGCTATGGGCCTCAGCCTGACTTATGACCACCGCGCTGTGGACGGTACTCCTGCTGCCCGGTTCCAGAAGGAACTGTGCCAGAACCTGGAGAACTTCACCACACTGCTCGCCAAGTAATTAAGGAGGTACAGATCTATGCCTAAGAGTTTATTTGTAGATCCTTCCGTGGTGCGCGCACCCGGCAAGGTCACATTCAATGATATTCCCGTTAACCAGTATAACAAGACCGTTAAGGAAGAACTGGAATCCGGCAAGTACACCAAGGAAGACCTGATCCGCATCTTCCGGGATATGACCGTTCTGCGTGAGTTTGAGACCATGCTCAACAACATTAAGACCCAGGGCGGCTACAACGGCATCGACCACACCTATCCCGGCCCTGCCCACCTGTCCATCGGTCAGGAAGCAGCTTGTGTCGGCCAGGCTTACCTGCTGGACGAGAACGACTTCGCTTTCGGCAGCCACCGCTCTCACTCCGAGATTCTGGCTAAGGCTCTGTCCACCATCCAGAAGATGTCTGATGAGCAGCTGATGAATGTTATGGAAAACTTCCTGGAAGGCAAGTGCCTCCGGGCCGCCCAGAAGCTGGGCGAGGCCAAGGACACCAAGGACCTGGCCATCCGCTTCATTCTGTACGGCACACTTTCCGAGATCTTCGCTCGTGAGACCGGTTTCCACCTGGGTATGGGCGGCTCTATGCACGCATTCTTCCTGCCCTTCGGTATTTACCCCAACAACGCAATTGTTGGCGGCTCCGGTACTATTTCCACCGGCTCCGCTCTGTTTAAGAAGGTCAACAACAAGAAGGGTATCGTTGTCTGCAACATCGGTGACGCTTCCATGGCTCGTGGCCCTGTTTGGGAAGCTCTGAACTTCTCCGCAATGGACCAGTACAAGACCCTGTGGGAGAGCCATACCGACGGTATGCCCATCCTGTACAACATCTTCAACAACTCCTACGGTATGGGCGACCAGACCCGTGGCGAGACCATGGGCCAGGGCGTTATGGCTCGTATCGCTTCCGGTGTCAGCCCCACCCAGTTCCACGCGGAAACTGTTGACGGCTTCAATCCTCTGGCTGTCATCGACGCTATGGAGCGCAAGCTGGAGCTGCTGCGCAATGGCCAGGGCCCCGTCATGCTGGAAACTCTGACCTACCGTTTCTCCGGCCACTCCGTCTCCGACCAGAATGCATACCGCACCAAGGAAGAGATGGACGCTTGGAAGGAAGTGGATCCGCTGACCACCTATCCTGCTGCTTTGATCGAAGCCGGCGTTATGACCCAGGAAGAGGTGGACGCAATCCTGGAAGAGACCAAGGAGCGTATGACCATCATCTGCAAGGCAGCTGCCGATCCCGAAATCAGCCCCTACTGCGATTTCGTCAAGGATCCTGCTGTTGTTGAGCGCCTGATGTTCTCCAACCAGAAGGTTGATAAGTTCGACGATCGTGAGCCTGAGTACACTGTTCCCAAGGAAGAGGCTGAAGGCTACAAGAAGATCAAGTCCAAGTCCCGCAGCCCCATCGGCCCCGACGGCAAGCCCGTCTCCAAGATGAAGCTGTACAACCTCCGCGACGCTCTGTCCGAGGTTATCTGGGACCGCTTCTATGAAGATCCCACTATGATCGCTTACGGCGAAGACTGCCGTGACTGGGGTGGCGCATTTGCTGTTTACCGTGGTATGATGGACGCTCTGCCCCATAGCAGACTGTTTAACTCTCCTCTGGCAGAAGGCGCGATCGTTGGTACCGGTGTCGGCTACGCTTTGTCCGGCGGCCGTGCAATGGTGGAACTGATGTACGCTGACTTCATCGGCTGCGCCGGTGACGAAATCTTCAACCAGATGGCCAAGTGGCAGTCCATGTCTGCCGGCATTCTGAAGATGCCCCTGGTTCTGCGTGTTTCCGTCGGCTCCAAGTACGGCGCACAGCACTCCCAGGACTGGACCGCACTGTGTGCACATATCCCCGGCCTGAAGGTTTGCTTCCCCGCAACTCCTTGGGAAGCTAAGGGTCTGATGGAGACCGCTCTGAAGGGCACTGACCCCGTTGTGTTCTTTGAAAGCCAGAGAATTTACGACGTGGGCGAGCAGTTCCACGAGGGTGGCGTTCCCGAAGAGCGTTACGAGATCGAGATCGGCGATACCAACAAGGTCCGCGACGGCAAGGATGTTACCATCCTGACCATCGGCGCAGTTCTGTACCGGGCTATGGATGCCGCCAAGGAACTGAGCGAGAAGTACGGTATGGAAGCTGATGTGATCAACCTGCACTCTCTGGTACCTCTGGATTACACCAAGATCATCGAGTCTGTTAAGAAGACCGGTCGCGTTGTGCTGGTATCCGATGCTTGCGCAAGAGGCTCCTTCATGAACGATGTTGCCAAGACCATCACCGAGCTGTGCTTCGACGATCTGGATGCACCTCCCGTGGTCATCGGCGCTCGCAACTGGATCACACCTCCCTTCGAGTTCGACGAGTTCTTCTTCCCCCAGGCAAGCTGGATCCTGGATGCAATCCACGAGAAGCTGGTTCCCCTGGATGGCTATACTCCCAAGGATGCTACCAGCGTAGAAGAAATGCTGCGCAGAGCAAAGCAGGGCGTATAATGGAAATCAGACGGACAGCCAATGCAGGTGTTCTGCTGAAGCTGGACGGCGCAGAGATCTTATTGGACGGTGTTTGCCGGGAGGTCAAGCCCTACCCGGCAACACCCCCTTCGATAAAGGCAGAGCTTTCCGCCAAATGGCCGGATCTGCTTGCCTTTACCCATAACCACAAAGACCATTACGACCCCGTTTATGCTGCCGATTATCAAAAGCAGACAAACGGGGTTGTTCTTGGTCCGGAGGATTTGACCGGGATAAGAACTTCTGCAGCCGTTACTTGTGTTGGTGGTGTAACGGTTACACCGATCCCCAGCCGCCACATCGGCGCAGCAGGGAAGTGTACGCAGCATTTAAGCTTTGTGATTGCGGGCAGTAGCTGCGTCTGGTTTTTGGGCGATGCATCGCCTTTGCAGTGGCGAAATGCCGATCTTCCCAAGCCGGATGTGCTGATCGTTCCTTATGCGTATCTGACCACAAAAAACGCCTGGGAAATCACCCAGTCCTTTGGGGCAGAAAAGGTGATTTTGCTCCATATGCCCAAGCCGGAGGAGGACACCATCGGTCTGTGGACTGCGGTAAAAGAAACGGCGGGAAATGACTGCCGGGTGCAGATTCCTGCTATGGGCGAAAGGATTCATATTTAAAAAGCAGACATCGACAGATGTCTGCTTTTTCGATATAAAACACAAATATCGCATTGACATTAGATGGCAAAATAGCTATGATATATAAGTAGGAAATGATTGAAAACATAGGAAATCTCTGCATATAATCTAGTAGCTATGGTAAAGGAGCGTTATTATGATTGCGATTAAGAATGCCACTTTGGTTATGAAGGATCACTTGATTCCCGAAGCTGTGCTGCTGATGGAAGACGGTGTGATTTGCGACTTTGGTGAGATGCGCACATTCGCGATTCCCGAAGGCTGCCAGGTCATTGACGCAGAAGGTCAGTTTGTTGGCCCCGGTCTGATCGATATCCATACCCATGCCGGTGGTGGCTGTTGGTTCTATGAAAATCCGGAAAAGGCAGCAACCTTTAATTTGGAACACGGCACGACCACAGTGCTGACCACCTTGTATTTCGACCAGAAGGAAGACGCACTGGTGGAGCAGGCCAAGAAGATTCAGGCGGCTATGAAGACCCCCGGTGGCAAGAATATTGCCGGCTTCTATATGGAAGCACCCTATATGAATCCCAAATTCGGCGCAAGCCGGGAAAACAATCCCTGGGCCGGTCCGATTTGCAAGGAAAGATACCAGCCGATCATTGACCAGCTGGGAAATGATGCAAAGGTTTGGGTCGTTGCCCCGGAGCGGGAAAACATTTTGCAGTTTGTTCTGGATGCCAAGAAGGTCAATCCCTCTGTGCGCTTCTCCGTAGGCCATAGCGAGGCCAGCCCCCAGCAGATCGAGGCACTGATGCCTTATGGTCTGTGCATCGGCACCCACCACACCAATGCCACCGGCGACCTGCCCAAGTATCCGGAGTGCCGGGGTGTCTGTGTGGACGAAACTGTCAACTATAACCGTGAGATCTTCGCAGAAATGATTTGCGACAGCCGCGGTATCCATGTAGACCCCTATATGCAGCGCTTGATCCGTAAGATCAAGGGTGAGGACCGTTTGGTGTTGATCTCCGATGCCTGCGTGTTCCCCGGCCCGATTCCCGAAGGCTATGACGGTGTTACGGACCTGTGCTTTGATTTCGAGGGCGAGATCGCAGGCTCCAAGCTGACGCTGAACGTGGCTTGCCGCAATATGATGAAGCACACCGGCGCATCTATTGTGGATGTATTCCGCTACGCTTCCACCAACCCAGCCAATGCTGTTGGCTTTACCGACAGAGGCTTAATTGCCAAGGGTATGCGCGCTGACCTGCTCATCTGTGACTACCAGATGAATGTGAAGAAGGTCATCTTTAAAGGCGAAGTGCAATAAGATACAGAAACACCCCACCGTTCACGGTGGGGTGTCCTTTTATACAAATAATGTTACCAGCGACCACATAAGGGGAATGGTAATAATAGATGCCAGACTGGAAATCAGCACCATTTGGGCGCCGTCCTCACATTCCACACCGTAAAAGGCAGGGAAGATCACCGCGCCCATACCACAGGGAACAGCGTAAGCCAGAACGGTCATAATGCAGATCATCTCCGGCGCACCGCATAGCAGCAGTACTGCCAAAAACACACCGGGAATGACAAACAGCCGCAAGACAGTGAAAATATAGACTTTCCAGTTGCTGAAAATCTCTTTGAAGGAATAGTCTGCAAGGGTAAAACCGATGACCAGCAAACCGCCCATCACATAGCAGGTGCTTAAGTCCTTAAATGTGGTCAGCACAATGCTTGGCATCCAGGTCTTCGCACCCAGAATACCCAGCAGCATACCGCTGAACATCGCAACGGTGTTGGGATTGATACATTTGACCAACCGTCTCCAGATGGTAGCTTTCTTATGCTCCGGCTCCATTTGGGACGCGCCCCAGGTGTAGGTCAGAAGGGTAGCGGTGAACTGGAACAAGCTGAACTGGAACAATCCGGATGTACCGAAAAATGCCAAAATCAGCGGCGTACCAAAAGCACCGCTGTTGGGAAAGGAAAAAGCATACCGGTAAACACCCCGATGGTATTTATCGTTGGGGCAGAACAGCTTTGCCAGGGGATAGGAAATGCCGATAGAGGAAAGCCGAAGAACAAGACCGATGAGAATCAAATGTCCAAAGGCCACCAGGGAACTGATCTGACACTCCACCGCAAAGGAGTAAAAGGACAGCGCCGGGGCAAACAGCAGTGTAACCAGCTTGGAAAGGACCGATTCTGCTGACTTGGGAACTGCGTGGGTTTTGTTCAGTATGTAGCCAAAAGCGATCACGATCAGCACCCGGATCATTTGTTCAAATGTGGAAACAAATGCAGTAAGCATTATAGATACCTCGATTGTTTACGCGAAAATCAGTTTACCAAAATACTCCGGCTGATGGAAGGATGCGCAGGGGGCGACGGGAACGGGATTCCACATAAGGTAGTGGGGATCCGGGGTCAGGTCACCGCACTTATAGAAATTGGCCCGGATGGAATAGCCGGGGGCCGGCGCAAATTCCGGGAAAAACTGCCGGATAAAGGTGTAGGGAATGGCATGGACAACCTCCCAGCCGTCCTCTGTGCGCTGGATCTGGGGAACAAAGGGTGTCCGCTCGGCAAATACAAGACGAATCAAATTGTCTACGCCGGTACCCATACCCACATACATTGCGCCGTTGGGATTGCACTCCATATTCAGATAGCGGTTGTCGCCGGGGATCGGGCAGAAGAAGAACTCCAGACAGCTGTCCTCGCAAACCTCGTCCAGCAGACCATTATATTCGGCACGGATATTTTGCTCCTTGGCACAAAGGCGGATGTAAAGGAATGCATCGTCATAGCAAACCTGTGCCTGGGCCGTCACATTGGCATTGGTAGGGTGCAGCAATTCGTCCATAGAAATGGCAGGAACATTTGCCCAGTTAAGACCTTCCGGGCAGCGGATCACGGTATATTCTTTCATAAGTTCATCTCCTTATCTCAGCAACAAAATCATACACCAACAGACATAAAAAGTCAACGCAAAAGCAACACCGTTGCGCCGGAACAGGTTTCCTGGGAGAAAAAAGCCCAAAGCTGCACAATTTTGCCAAATGTCAATTGACAAAAGGGTGATAAAAGGGTATGATATACAAGTAAATATGATTGGTTTGTTATAACAATTCCTATGGCATACCAATAGGAAAAACGAAAAGGAGAAGCACAATATGAAAGACTTTATCGTCGATCCCGCAACCAAGTTTGACTTTGAGCCTGCTGCATTTGTTCCTTTTAAGGACAAAGCGGTTTGCGAGCGCGTTCGTAATATGAGCGGCAAGCAGCTGGAAGAGCGTGAGCCCTGGTGGCATCCGGAGTTCCAGGTTAAGGTCATGATGAACCCCCATCCGGTTCTGATCGCTACTCTGTTTGCTCGTCTGAAGGCAGCATCCGAGGCTGGCAAGACCTTCACCATGATTCTGGGCAACCCCGAGCCCGATACCTACATCCCTCTGGCACAGCTGATCAACTACTTCCAGGTTGACTGCTCCAAGGTGCATCTGGTTGCCGAGGACGAGTGGGCTGACCAGGACGGCAACATTGCCCCCATCACCTATGAGGCTGGCTTTGCACATTCTCTGATCAAGTACTTCTACTACCAGATCGACGAGAAGCTGAGAATGCCCATGGAAAATGTTCATTTCCCCACCAACGCTAACATCAAGGACTACTCCAAGATCATCAATGATGTTTCCGAAGGCGGCGCCGACATCGCTTCCACTTCTCCCGGTTGGGCTGGCCATATGGCATTCGTAGATCCCATCCCCGAGTTCATCGGCAGCGGCGACATCGAAGAGTGGCTGAATCAGCCTGCGCAGATCGTTGAGCTGCACCCCATGACCATCATGCAGAACTCCCTGAACGGCACCTTCGGTCAGTCCGGCGACATCGCCAACGTACCTCCCAAGGCTGCTACTATCGGACCTCTGGATGTTATGCGTGCTAAGGAGCGTATCGAAGTTCACGCTCTGGCTACCTGCGGTACTTTCTCTTCCTGGCAGAGAATGATCTCCCGTCTGTGTACTCACGGCCCCATCACTCCTTACCTGCCTTCCACCATGCTGCAGACCAAGAAGACTCAGGTCTACATCAGCGAGGAACTGGCTGCTCCCTTCCAGTGCTGGGAGAAGGTTGGCTACTAATTGCCATACATACCATAGTCTTAAAATCCGGAAGCTTTGGCTTCCGGATTTTTCTTTGAGAAGGGGAGAAAAGGCATTGTGTTTTAAGGTTTTTGCCCTTTGCCGGATTTTCCCCGAAAAACCAAAAATAACACTTGACAACCCACCCCTTCGTGGCTATAATGAGTATGTTCTGTTTGAGCTGCCGGTATAGCTCAGTTGGTAGAGCAGCTGATTTGTAATCAGCAGGTCGGGGGTTCGAGTCCGTCTACCGGCTCCATACAGGCATCATACAGAATTTGAATATGGGGGATTTCCCGAGTGGCCAAAGGGGACAGACTGTAAATCTGCTGGCTATGCCTTCGGTGGTTCGAATCCACCATCCCCCACCAAAAGCAAGACACCACCCAATAGGGTGGTGTTTTTGCTTTTGCCAGGGATGGTGAGATTCGAACCCATCTAAATGCGATATGCCGGTGGCATATCGCTTCGACCAGTGCAAACACTGGGGAGCGAGCCGAGCGCTGCCGGTGGCAGATGAAGCGAGGTGAGCGAGTGGCAGCGGTCGAAAAAATCGAGGATTGGCGTAAGTCCGATGATTTTTTCGGGCACCGCAACAGGGGGCTACATATATTTCTCCTTCCCAAAAAGGAAGGAGAAATGCAAATCGATAAGTGAGACACCATCCCCCACGCCAAACGGAGTTTGGCAAAAGGGATGAAATTATTATGTAGGTATGTGCGCTGGCTCGAAATTGGGGAAAGAATGCGTAAAAATGCAAATGAATCCACCATCCCTTCTGCGACTACAGACCGGCTAAGAGGGGAGCAGATTCGAACCCATTTCAATGCGATATGCTGCTACACCTTGTTTACCTTATAGTTTTATGATATAATACTTCCACCAGTACTTTCAGGAGGTTTTCATATGCCAGGGATCATCCGCAATATGCTGCAAAAGGATAAAGCCTTTGTAATCGAGATGATGCGCGTGTTCTATGCATCTGCTGCGGTTTTGAGTAACGGCTCGGAGGAGATCTTTGCTGCCGATGTGGAAAACTGTATATCTGATAGCCCATATCTGGAAGGGTATATCTTTGAAAATGAAGAAAACATACTGGGTTATGCAATGGTTGCCAAAAGCTTCTCAACGGAATTCGGAAAACCTTGCATATGGATCGAGGACCTTTATGTGAAAGACGAATATCGGGGACTGGGAATGGGAAGCCGGTTTTTGCATTTCATTGAAGAAAAATATCCCCAGGCGGTGCTTCGTTTAGAGGCAGAAGCGGAAAATGCGCGGGCGGTCAATGTCTACAAAAAATGCGGATTTGAAATCCTTCCTTATATGGAACTGAAAAAAGAGTCTTAAAAGCGTTTATTATGCGTGCCGGGTGGTGAGAAAATGACAGAGCAGCCAAGCCTTATAACACAGCAGCCAAAGCAGCGCAATATCCCGATGCTGATTTTGCAGTGCATCGGCATTTTTGCGGTGGTGTTTGGTCACGCGGATTTTGGCGGTACGGACATTCCCAACTTTTTCAATGTGGCTTTTCCGTACTACTCCTGGCATATGCCGTTGTTTATCTTTATTTCCGGCTATTTCTTTAACCGGCAGCTGCCGGCAGGAAAATACATTCTCAAAAAGCTCCGTTCGCATTTGCTTCCGGCACTGCTTGTCAATGCTGTTTTTGGTGTTTTTTCCTTGTGCCTGAAGCGGTTTGGTCTGGCAGAATATGGCCAAGAGATCACCCTCAAAGCTTTGTTTGTTACACCCTTTACCACCGGGTATCAGTTTTATATCAACATCTCCCTGTGGTTTGTCTTTACGCTGTTTGTCATTGAGGTCATCGCCTGCCTGATGGACCGCATTGCCCGAAACAAGGCAGACCTGATGTATCTGGCGATAACATTTGTTGTGTCGCTGTACTGCTGCTGCCGGGCTTTTTATGATTACAAAGGCACGCGCGGAGAGTTTTTGAATACCGGATTGCGCCTTGGCTTTTTAATGTTCTTCTTCTGGCTGGGTGTATGCTACCGCAAATACTTTGAAAAGCTTTTGCAGCCAATATTAAACATCAAAACCGCTGCGCTGCTGTTTTTGTTGCAGGCGTTTGTTCTTGGCATTACCCAGTGGGATATTACATACAACACCCGGGATATGGACCTGCGGGATATCACAGTACCTTACGGCTTCTTAACGGCCGTCATAGCACCCGTTACAGCCACCTTTTTCTTCTTGGGGATCGCGTATTCCTTGTCAAAGTATTTCAAGAACAGCAAACTACTGCAGGAACTTGGGTCAAATACAAAATATGTGATGTATTACCACCAGTTTTTCTTCGTTTTCTGCGCCATTATGATGGGGGTTGCCATTAAACTGAAAATTCTGCCGAAGATCCCGGGATTTTCTTTTAAAAGGCTTATGCAGGACCAGTATTATTCCGGTGGCAATTTAGCCATTACTTGTGTAGTAGCATTGCTGAGCATCCTACTGCCTGTTGCAGTTTGCCGGCTTATCAAGAAACAACGGTGGTACATTGGCGCTGCGATCTATCTGGGATTGTTTTTGCTGATCGTTATAATGCTGTATTTAGCAGGAAGGGTTATTCACTAGGGAGGAAACTATGGAACCGATTGAAATCATTGCCCAAATCATTGGTGTGGTGGCGATGGCCTTTAATATTTTGTCTTATCAGGGAAAACAGCAGAAAACAGTGATCTTGCTGCAGCTGTTTGGCGCAGGACTTTTTGCAGTTAACTATCTGCTGCTGGGAGCTGCTGTGGGCGGCATTCTGAACCTGTTGGGTTTGGTGCGCTCTGTTGTGTTTCTTTTTAAAGAAAGGCTGAAGACTGATCGCAAAGCGTGGCTTGTTGGATTTGTTTTGGCATATGTGGCCGTATATGTTCTGAATTTTACGGTTTTTGGAAAAGAACTGTCTGTGAAAAATTGCATTATTGAGTTGCTGCCGGTGGTCGGTATGACGGCGCTGACCGTCGGTTTCCGATTGAAAAAAGCGGCGGACATCCGAAAGTGCGGACTTGTCAGTTCTCCTGCGTGGCTAATCTATAATGTTACCGTTGGCTCCTGGGGTGCGATCCTCTGTGAGATATTCACACTCATTTCTATTTTCGTGGGAATGTTCCGCCACGACAAGGCAAGAAATTGAAAATATACTGTAAGAAAACCCCAGGCTATGGAGCCTGGGGTTTCAATTTTGCAAATCGTGGAATACTATCCAAAAACAAACGGGGGATTTTTATGTGTACGGCCATCTCGTATAAGACACAGCACCACTATTTTGGCAGGAATCTGGATCTGGAAAGAGGTTTTGGGGAAGGTGTTGTGATAGCACCCAGAAACTATCCGCTGTCTTTCCGGTTTGCGCCCGGTTACGATGCGCATTATGCTATGATCGGTATGGCTGCGGTTGTGGACGATTACCCCCTGTATTTCGAGGCGACCAACGAAAAGGGACTGAGTGTGGCGGGGTTGAATTTCCCGGGAAATGCCCATTATGCATCCAAAGAAAAGGGTAAGATAAACATTGCTTCCTTTGAGCTGATCCCATATCTTTTGGGCGCTTGCGACAGCGTGGAGGATGCTGAAAAAGTGTTGGAAACAATCAATATAGTCGATTGTGATTTTAGCGATCAGCTTCCGGCAACACCGCTGCATTGGCTGATTGGGGACAAGCATAGCGCCATTACTCTGGAATGCACGAAAAGGGGAATGGAGGTTTATAAAAATCCCTTTGGGGTGCTGACCAACAACCCCACCTTTGATTATCATGCGATGAATGTAAATAATTATATGGCATTGCACCCCGGCGGCGCAGAAAACCGGCTTTCCAATATTCCTTTGGAAAACTATAGTCTTGGTATGGGCGCGTTGGGTCTGCCCGGGGACTATAGCAGCGCATCCCGATTTGTCAAGGCGGTGTTTGTCAAAGAGAATTCCGTCTGCAACGGCAGCGAAGAAGAAAGTGTCAACCAGTTTTTTCACATCCTGCAGTCTGTGGCAATGCCCAAAGGCTGCGTTGAGGCTTCCGGGGGAGAATATGAGTATACCCGGTATTCCTGCTGCTGCAATACTGACACGCTTGCTTATTATTATACCACTTATGATGACCCGGCGCCCCGGAGAGTGGATATGGGCGCTGTTGATCTGGAAGACAGGAATTTATATTTGTTATAAAAAAGCCGGTCTTGGAAATGTCCAAGACCGGTAGTTTTATTTTTCAAATGTTTTGATCCAATCCGTAGCCAGAGCGGGCCAGGCTTTGCCGCAAGGGTCATTTTCCTTCAGCGCAGCACCATGAGCGCCATATTGGAAAATATGCAGGTTGCAGGGAATATTATGCTTTATAAGGCTTTCGGCAAAGACGAGGGAGTTAGTGGGCAGCACCATTGTATCACCGGCGCTGTGCATAATAAAGCAGGGGCAAGTGTCTGCGCTGACACGCTTTTCCAAAGAGAAGTCCTGACGCTGGGGGAAAAGATCGCCCAGCAAGTTCAGGAAGGAGCTTCTGTGCATCTTGTCGTCATCGGCGGAAAGCACCGGATAGCACAAAATACTGCCGTTGGGCCGGTGGGAGAGTTGGTCAACATCATCACCATAAACCTTGCAGACATCGGGGAAGGTGGCAGTCATGCCGCACAGGTGACCACCGGCAGAGTAACCCAGGGTGAACACCCGGTCAGGGTCAATGTATAATTTCTCTGCGTGATAGCGTAAAAGCTTGATAGCCCGCTGGGCATCCATCAGACCGGTAGGATAGTGGTAGGGGGCGACCCGGTAGTGAACCACGGCAGCATGCATATTCTGGGAATTGAAATACTGCGCAGTTTCCCCGGCTTCTTCCGGCTTGCTGCGGAAGGTATAGCCACCACCGGGGAAAACGATCACCAAGGGAAGTGGCTTGTCCGTTTCCACCGGATAAAAGTCGATGGTGTTGATGTTATCATTTGCTTCGCTTTTGATCTGTGGGTCATATAGAGGGAAAGCTTTTTCCCAAATTTGTATCTTCTGCATATCTGCGCCTCCTGTAAAGGATTGTACTGTAATTATAGCAATTCATTTGGTAATTTCAATATGAAATTATCTATTTGACAAACCACTGCAGATTCATTACAATATCCCTATAAATACAAAGAGGTGAGACCCGATGGACAAGAAGCTTCGTACAGAAACTTTATGCATTCAGGCCGGCTACAGCCCCGCCAGCGGCGAGCCCCGGCAGATGCCTATTATTCAGAGTACAACATTTAAGTATGCGACCTCCGAAGATATGGGCAAGCTGTTCGACCTGGAGGCATCCGGATATTTTTACTCCCGGCTGCAAAACCCCACCTGCGATATGGTGGCAGCCAGAATTGCTGCTCTGGAGGGCGGCACGGCGGCCATGCTGACCAGTTCCGGTCAGGCGGCTAATTTCTTTACATTGTTTAATATTGCCTCCTGCGGCGATCACATCGTCTCCAGTTCTGCCATTTACGGTGGCAGCTTCAATTTGCTGGATGTAACAATGCGCCGTATGGGTATCGATGTTACATTTGTCGACCCGGATTGTACGGAAGAAGAACTGCACGCTGCATTCAAGCCCAATACCAAGGCCTTGTTTGGCGAGACTATCGCCAACCCGGCACTGACGGTGCTGGACATTGAGCGGTTTGCAAAGGTGGCACACGAGCACGGTGTACCGCTGGTTGTGGACAATACCTTTGCTACACCGGTCAACTGCCGGCCCATCGAATGGGGCGCCGATATCGTGACCCATTCCACCACCAAGTACATTGACGGTCACGGTGTCAGCGTGGGTGGTTGTATTGTTGACGGTGGCAAGTTTGACTGGACAAAGTATCCGGACAAATTCCCCGGTCTCTGCACACCGGATGAAAGCTATCACGGTGTGACCTATACCGAGCATTTCGGCCTGGCTGGCGCGTTTATCACCAAGTGTACCGTACAGCTGATGCGGGATCTGGGCTCTGTCCAGTCTCCCCAGAACGCTTTCTATTTGAATTTGGGCCTGGAGAGCCTGCCTTTCCGTATGAAGCAGCACTGTGCCAATGCCCAGACGATTGCCGAGTATCTGCAAAGCAACGAAAAGGTTGCTTGGGTTAGATACTGCGGTTTGAAGGGCGATAAGTATTATGACCTGGCCCAGAAGTATATGCCGAACGGCTCCTGCGGTGTTATCTCCTTCGGATTGAAGGGTGGTCGCAAGGCGGCAGAGGTGTTTATGCAGCATTTGCAGCTGGGCTCTATTGAGACCCACGTGGCAGATTCCCGGACCTGCTGTCTGCATCCTGCCAGCTCTACTCACCGGCAGATGACCGATAAGCAGCTGGACGAAGCCGGAGTAGGTGCGGATCTGATCCGTCTGTCCTGCGGTTTGGAAAATGTGCAGGATCTGCTGGAAGATATCGCCCAGGCAATTGAAAAAGTATAACATAATGAAATGGCCCGTCGGCAATGCCGACGGGCCATTTTTAAGTTCAGATCTCAATATCCATTTTGGAAATAACGCTTGCGCAGCGCTCGCACAGTCCGTCAGCGTTAGCCTTTTCGGAGTGCATCCAGCAGCGGGGGCACTTTTCGCCGCGAGCTTCGGTAACACCGATCTTCAGCTGGGGCAGATTGGCACCTTCGCCACAGACAGCGCCCTGGGGAATTGCTTCCCAGGTGCAGGCGGAAACAATGCAAACCTCAGCCAGGTTCACATCCTTGCAGGCTTCGACCAATGCGGTATCTTCGGTCTGCAGACATACATGTGCTTCCAGTGCCTTGCCGATTCTCTTGTCGGCCCGGGCAGTTTCCAGAACACCGTTGACATCCTGACGCAGCTTGATGACGGTTGCCCACTTTTCCATAGCAGCATCATCCAGCACGTACTCGTCGAAGTTTTCGGGCATCTGGTTGAGCAGCACATTTCTGCCGTCGTCTTCTTTGCGGTGGGGCATTGCCTGCCAGATCTCGTCGCAGGTAAATGCCAGGATGGGGGCAAACAGCTTTGCCAGGGCATCCACAATGAGGAACAGCGCGCTCAATGCGGAGCGGCGGCGCAGGCCGTCCTTTTCCTCACAGTACAGTCTGTCCTTCAAAATGTCCAGATAGAAGCTGGAAAGCTCCACAACGCAGAAATCGTTGATAGCGTGGGACACCTGATGGAACTCGTAATTTTCGTAAGCTTTCCGGCAGGCCTTTACCAGAGCATTCAGCTTTGTCAGCGCCCATCTGTCCAGTTCTTCCAGCTGTTCCACCGGCACCAGATTGTTGGGGTCAAACTCATTGAGGTTGCCCAGGAAGTAACGGGCAGTGTTGCGGAACTTCAGGTAGTTCTGGGCGATCTGTTTAAAGATCTCCTTGGAGCAGCGGACATCTGCGTGGTAGTCAGAGGAGGCAGACCACAGACGAACGATGTCTGCGCCGAAGTCCTTGATCAAATCGGCAGGGTCAACACCGTTGCCCAAACTCTTGTGCATTGCGCGGCCCTGACCGTCCACGACCCAGCCGTGGGTCAGCACCTGCTTGAAGGGCGCGCCCTTGTCCAACGCACCCACGGAGGTCAGCAGGGAGGACTGGAACCAACCACGATACTGGTCAGCACCTTCCAGATACACATCTGCAGGCCACAGTTCGGGGGTGTCGTGCATCAAGCTGGCAAAGTGGGTAGAGCCGGAGTCAAACCAGCAGTCCAGGGTGTCGGTCTCCTTGGTGAAGTTCTTGCCACCGCAGTGGGGGCAGGTGAAGCCTTCAGGAGCAAGCTCCATAGCTTCCTTTTCAAACCAGATGTTGGAGCCGTGCTCGTCAAAGAGCTTGGACAGCTTTTCGATGGATTCGGGAGTGGAAACAGGCTTGCCGCAATCGGTGCAGTAGAACACCGGGATGGGCAGACCCCAGCGACGCTGACGGGAGATACACCAGTCGGCCCGCTCACGGATCATACTGACCATACGCTCGCCGCCCCAGCCGGGGAACCACTGGACATTTTCAATGGCCTCGATAGCCTTGTCCTTAAAGGATTCCACAGAGCAGAACCACTGGGGAGTTGCCCGGAAGATCACAGGCTTCTTACAACGGTCGTGGTGGGGGTAGGAGTGGATAATCTCTTCGGAAGCAAACAGGGCGCCGGTTTCTTTCATATCGGCAAGGATGACCGGGTTGGATTCTTCGGTCTTCATACCTGCGTACTTGCCGGCATAGTCGGTGTGGCGGCCGTAATCGTCAACAGGCACAACCAGCTCCATACCGTAGCGCATACAAGTCTGATAGTCGTCTGCACCGAAGCCGGGAGCGGTGTGAACACAGCCGGTACCGGAATCCATGGTAACATACTCGGCATAGACCAGACGGGAGGTCTTGTCCAGGAAGGGGTGCTTTGCCAGCATATTTTCAAAGAAGCTGCCGGGGTAGGTGGCAAGGACCTCATAGTTTTCAAAGCCGCCCAGCTTCATGGTCTTTTCCATCAGGGCCTGGGCCATAATGTAAGTCTCACCGTTTTCAGCCTTGACCAGCACATAGCTGTCTCTGGGGTGCAGGCAGATAGCCATATTACCGGGCAGTGTCCAGATGGTGGTGGTCCAGATCACGAAGTAGGTCTTGCTCAGGTCAAAGCCGGAGAGCTTGCCCAGATCGTCGGCCATAGCGAACTTGACATACACAGAGGTACAGGGATCGTCCTGATACTCAATATCGGCTTCTGCCACAGCGGTAGCGCAGGCAGGACACCAGGTAACGGGCTTGAGACCCTTGTAGATAAAGCCCTTGTCAAACATACGGCCAAAGACCTTGACCTCCTGGCCTTCAAAATGGCGATCCATTGTGCGGTAGGGATGCTCCCAATCACCCACAACACCCAGCCGCTTAAAGCCGCCCATTTGCTTCTGAATGAAATCCTCTGCAAAGGCCTCACAAGCGGTACGGAATTCGGAAACGGACATATCCTTGTTGAGCTTGCTCTTGGACTTTTCAATGGCGCGCTCAATGGGCAGACCGTGGTTGTCCCAGCCGGGGACATAAGGGGTGTAGTAACCCATCATAGCGCGGCTGCGGACAATGAAATCTTTCAGTGTCTTATTCAGAGCGTGGCCCATATGAATGTAACCGTTGGAGAAGGGAGGGCCATCGTGCAAAATGAAGGGAGGAAGGTCCTTGTTCTTTTCCAGCATCAGCTGATACAGATTCTGCTCCTGCCAGCGTTCCAGCATACCCGGCTCCCGGGCAGGAAGACCGGCCTTCATGGGAAAGTCTGTCTTCGGGGTAATGATCGTATTTTTATACTCCATTGGAAATAACCTCCATAAAATTTCAAAAATAAAAACACCTTTGTCTCATTAAGAGACAAAGGTGTTATAACCTCTGCGGTACCACTCTTATTCCGGTTTCCCGGCACTCGTGTGCGCGATATCGGGCGTACCCGGCGCAGCCTACTATACGTTCGGTGCGCAGCTCCGAGGGGATACCGGCAATGCTGTGCTTACTGCCTTGCACCATCCGGCAGCTCTCTGAAAGCCTGAAGCATGCTGACTTGTCCTCGTCATAGCTCATGTATGAAATTACCGATGAGTGGGATCGTAGTTTCTGCCAAACTGCAAGTTGGTGAACTTGCTGGTGGTCGTGTCGGTGGTGGGGTGCTTGGGCTCTGCCTTGGGAGAAGCTTCCTCGGTAGTGCCGACAAGATTTTCCAGGTTTGCGGAGATCTCGTCTGCAACGGCTGCTGTCTCGGCATTTTGCTTGGCACTTGCTTCCACACGCTCGTAGTCAAAAACTTGACCCTCGGGAGGAGTGGTTACGGGGCGGTTAGCCTCCTTGATCCGCTCTAAAGCCTGAATGCAGCCACGAATCTGTTCCTGCAGTTCGGTGATTCTGGCGGCGGCAACCTTTTTGGCATCCTCCACACGCTCATTTTCAGCCGCGATCAAAGCATCGGCATTCTTTGCGTTTTCGGTAGCTGCCTGGTTGGCATCTGCAAGCATCTGGGTGCATTTTGCTTCGGCCTCTTTGACCATCATATCACAGGTCTTCTGGGCATTGACAATGGCATCCTTCATGCTGGCTTCGTTTTTGCGGTATTCCTCTAACTTGCTGACCAAGACCTTCATCTTGCTCTTGAGAAGGGCATTCTCTTTGTAAAGGGTGATGTAGTCCTCGGTGAGCGGCTCCAGAAATTCATCCACAGCCTGCATATCGTAACCACCGAAGGCGGCACGGTTAAAGGAGATTTGATCTATCTGTTGTGGTGTAAACATTAGATTGTCCTCTCTGTGTTATTAGATGTAGCTCTCGATTTCACCCTGCACATTTTCCAAATCGCCCACAACATCCATATTGTGGGGGCAGAACAGGTAGGTGGACTGGGCAATCTTCTTCACGCTGCCGTCCAGTGCGTAAACACTGCCGGAGAGGAAGTCTACTACGCGACGGGTCAGAGACTTGTCCACATTTTCCATATTCAGAATAACTGCCTTCTTTCTGCGCAGTTCGTCAGCAGCTTTGGCAGCGTCCTCGAAAGTCTTTGCGTGGAACAGGACCACTTCCTGCTTGCCGGAGCTCATATTCAGAACCTGACCGCCGAAACCGCCAACGGTTGCGGAAGGAGCAGGATTGAAAGCATCATCGGTATCGTTGGTTGCGAAGGGGGAGCGACGGCTACGGGTGGGCTGGGGATCATCTACCAGTTCATCCAATTCCTCATCGTAATCATCGTACTCATCATCGGAATAGGGCTGTGTAAATTTCTTGATGTTGTCCCATAAGCTCATTTTTCTATATCCTCCTAAATATGTTTATATACTTATTTCGAGTAGTCTCTGGCACCGAAGATCGCCGTTCCGATGCGTACCATTGTGCTGCCGCAGGCAATGGCATCCCGGAAATCGTCGGACATACCCATAGACAGAATTTTAACACATACATTATCGTATTTTTTTGTCGTTATGTCAACAGAAAGCTGATAAATTTCTTGAAAAAATTTGCGATTTTCACCGGGAATTTGACAAATCGGGGGAACTGTCATAAGACCTTCCACCCGAATATTGGGGAAATTGGTCATTTTTTCGCAAATTTCATAAATTTCACCAACACAAAAGCCGGACTTGCTTTCTTCACCGCCTACATTGATCTCCAAAAGAATCTTTTGAACGATGTTTTGTTTGGCGGCCTGCTCTTGAATGGCATTCAAAAGCCGCAAAGAATCCACGCTCTGAATCAAATCCACCTTGCCTACCACTTGCTTTACTTTGTTGGTTTGCAAATGGCCGATAAAATGTACCGGTGCGCCGTCATAGGCATTTTCGGAAAGCTTTTTTGTCAGTTCCTGCACCCGGTTTTCACCGCAGCAATCCACACCGCCGGCAATGGCCTGCCGGACATTTTCTCCGTCGTTCATTTTGGTGGCAGCGCACAGCAGAATCTCTTTGGGATCGCGGCCTGCTTCTATGGCGGCTGCATTCATCTGGGCGCGAATATGGGCAATATTTTCCGCTATGGACATAAACATCCTTCTTTCTGTATAGTAAAAGGCGACGAAGCAGTATGCTCCGTCGCCCGGATTAGGCTATTTGGTCAGCCTATGCAGTCTGTGCTGCTTTCAGGGGTCGAATGGGGACAAGTGTGGAGATGGCGTGCTTATAGATCATTTGCTGTTTGCCATCGCTTAACAGTACCACCACGAAGCTGTCGTAGCCGGCGATGGTGCCCCGGAGCTGAAAGCCATTCATCAAAAACAGTGTGACCGGAATTCTGTCCCGGAAGACTTCTTTTAAAATGGCGTCCTGCAGATTGATTTGTTCAGACATATGTATTCCCTCTTTCTTTGAAATTCCCGATGGGATACATAAATCTTACCATTTTCTATTTGTCGAAATCCGCCAGAATCTGTCGGGCGGAAAGAAGAATTTTTTCTGTGGTATCTCCGCGTTTTCTGCGCAGCCAGTGGATATTGCCATTGCGCCGGAACCAGGTAAGCTGTCGCTTGGCATAATGCCGGGAGGACTGCTGAACTTGGGCAATGGCCTGGTCGATCGTGGCGCGGCCGGCAAGGGCATCTACAAATTCCTTGTAACCGATGGCCTGCATCGCGGTGCATTTTTCCGGCACACCGGAATCCAGCAATGCCCGGATTTCCTCGATCAAGCCGTTTTGTACCATAATCTCTACCCGGCGGTCAATCCGGTCGTAAAGATCTTGTCTGTTTTCATCTTCCAAAGCAAACCATACCGGCTGGAAACGGGGCGGTATTGCTTTGGTTTTTAAATTGTGGGCGGTGATGGTTTCACCGGTTTCGTAGTACACCTCCAAGGCCCGCAAAATTCGTTTGCGATCTTTCAGGTGCAATCTTTCAGCAGATTCCGGGTCAATGGTGCGCAGCAGCTGTAGCATAGAATCCATACCCTCTGCGTCGGCTTGCTGTTCCAGTTTTTCCCGCATACCGGTGGCAGGGTAGGGGGCAAAATCGTTGCCGTTGATCAACGCATCCATATAAAGACCTGTGCCGCCGGCAATGATGGCGGTTTTTCCTCTGGCAAGAATATCCTGCACAATGGGTGTTGCCAATTCACAGTAACGGCTGACAGAAAAGTCTTCCTCGGGGTCAACCACATCCAGCATATGGTGGGGGATGCCCTGCATTTCTTCTTTTGTAGGCTTGGCGGTGCCGATATCCATTCGACGGTAGACCTGCATAGAGTCGCAGGAGACCACCTCGCCATTTACCGCTTGGGCCAAAGCTACCGCAAGGGCGGTTTTTCCGGAGGCGGTAGGTCCGGCAATGCATATAATATTGTCCAAACCAATACCTCCTTAAAATCTGTTTATGAGCGTTTAAATTGCTTTTCCAGTTGCTTTTTGCTCAAGGAAATACAGATGGGTCTGCCGTGGGGGCAGTATTTCAGGTCTTCTCTGGCCATCACCTGGCCGACCAATACCAGAAGCTCTTTTTCATTCGTATGCCATCCGGCTTTGATAGCGGATTTGCAGGCAACGGTGTGCAGCATTTCATCCCGGACATTGGTCTTTTTCTCCCGACGGCCATTTTGCAGATCGGCTGCCAAATTTTCCACTGCCTCGCAGGCTACCTCCGGGGAGAGGTCCATAGGAATCTGCCGCAGCAGCACCGCATTGTCGCCAAATTCGTCAATTTCAAAGCCCAGGGTGTTGAGAAGCTCCCGGTTGTCCAGCAAAATCGCCACAGCATCGGCACTGAGCCGACAAGGGATGGGGGAGAGCAGTGCCTGGGAACTGATGGCTTCCTGATTTTCTTTCAGCTTATCAAAGAGAATGCGCTCGTGAGCTGCGTGCTTGTCGATGAGAAAGGCATCATCGCCCTGCTGCACAAGTACATAAGCATCATAAAGCTCGCCAACCAATCTCCAGGGAATTTCCTGGGGCATCGGCATAACGATCTGCTCCGGCGCAGGAGCTTCCGCTGTCGCCGGGCTTTCAACCGCAGGGGGTGCGCTGACAGGCACTTTCGGTGCGTACACCTCTTGTCGCAGGACTTGACCTGCAGAGCGTTCAATGGCTGCAACAGTGGAAAATGCCGCCTTTTCGCTGGGTTTCGGGGCATCCTGAATAACGGCAGAGAAGGTTTTGAATTCTGCCGGAGTCATCGTCTGGAAGAAAGAATTCTGCTTGGGGGCAGGATTCGGTTTAGATTCCGGGGCGGGGGTAGGTTGCACCGGTTGTTTAAACTGCATCTGGGGTCGGTCAGCAGCCTTGTTCAGCGCTCCTAAAACACCATAATGGACCAGGTCAAAAACGGCTTTTTCATTGAGGAATTTCACCTCGGTTTTGGCCGGATGGACATTGACATCTACTGCATTGGCCGGAATGGTCAAATGCAGAACACAAGCGGGGAATCTGCCTTGCATGATCCGGTTGCGGTAGGCTTCCTCCAGGGCAGCAATCAAAATGCGGGATTTCACCGGTCTGTCATTGACAAAAAAGGTCTGCAAATTTCGGCTGGGGCGGGCATCGGTAGGCTTGGAAACATAGCCGCAGAGGCGATAGCCTTCCCATTGGCTGTCCAGCTTTACCATTTTGCCGCTGTCCCGGCCGTAAACGCAGTAAACCGCATCTTCCAATCGGTTTGTGCCGGGGGTGTTTAAAACCTCTTTTCCATCCCTGAGGAAACGGAAAGCTACCTCCGGGTGAGCCAGCGCCTGCATCTGTACAGCGGCAGAAACCTTACCGCCCTCTACAGAGTCAGACTTCATAAATTTCATTCTCGCAGGGGTGTTGAAGAACAGATCTCTGACGATGATCGTCGTGCCGTTGGGACAGCCTGCCTCTGTAGCTTCCACAATGTTACCGGCCTCCAAAGTCAGGGAAGTGCCGGAGATGGAATCGGAGGTTTTTGTCAGCAAGTCGATGCGGCTGACGGAGGCAATGGCGGCCAAGGCTTCACCGCGGAAACCCATGGTGCCGATGGCAGACAGATCCTCTGCGGTGCGCAGCTTCGAGGTTGCGTGGCGCAAAAAGGCCGTTTTCGCATCCTCCGGGGACATACCGCAGCCGTTGTCGGTTACCCGCAAAAAGGTCATACCACCATCGCGAATTTCCACAGTTACCTGGGTCGCACCGGCATCTACTGCGTTTTCCAGCAGTTCCTTGACCACGGAGGTAGGACGCTCCACCACTTCACCGGCAGCGATCAAATTCGCTACGTGGGGAGATAATTGTAGGATTTTTGCCATAGAGATCACCTCATAGAAAGCATAGCAATCAAATTAACAGCAATGTGTACGACGATAGAGGTCCAAATGCTGCCGGTGCTGGCGTAAGCCCAGCCCAGGCACAGACCTGCCGGCAGATACTGCATCAGGCACAAAAGCAGCAGCTTCGGCTCATACATGCCGATATAGCCGACGATGTGCAGTGCGGCAAAGGCAACGGTAGAAATCAGATAAGCCAGTATCCGGCTGTGATTATAAATCTTGCCGAAAATCAGACCCCGGTAGAGAACTTCCTCGGTAATGGGAACCAATAGGACAGTACCCAAAGCCATAAGGGTGAAGTTGTCCTGGGTCATTTGCTGAATATTCTCATCATTGACATTGGAAAATTTGGGATCAATGCTGAAAATCAGAGAACTCACAAAGGTACTGGCTACCCAATATGCCGAAAAAGCCAGAAATGCGTAGCAAAGACAACGCAGGAGATTGCCAAAGAAACACTTGCCGGAGGAAAGAAGATAGCGGCAGAAAATTGCGGCAACACAAAGAAAATTGATAATGAAATATACAATATTCAGCGTAGTATTGCTCATTGGTACAGGCAGCAGTAGGTTTATGATTGCCAGGGCCGGCTGCAGCACCAAAAGCTGGACCGCCAGATAAATATAGCCTGCGATCGCTTGGCCTTTGTTGGGAACAACGGAGATTTTATTCATAGTTACTGTAACATCTTCTTTAACTTATAAAGTTCGTTCATGGCCTCAATGGGCGTCAGGGTCTCCACGCTGATCTTTTCCAGCGCGGCGCACACCTGTTGGGAGGTCAGATCCATCATACTGATCTGATCGTCCGGTTCTTCTTTGACAATGTGGGCAGGCGCAGGCGCACCCTCCAGCTCCAGCTGGGAGAGGATCTGTCGAGCGCGATTTACAACGCTGTTAGGAAGTCCGGCCAGTTTTGCAACTTCGATACCGTAGCTGTCGTCGGTGGCACCGGGAATGATCTTGCGCAGGAAGATCATCTTATCGCCTTGCTTTTTCACGGCAATGTTGTAGTTTTTCACATTGGGAAGTTCATCTTCAATGGTGCTCAATTCGTGATAGTGGGTGGCGAAGAGGGTCTTGGCACCCAGATGACGGGGACTGGCCGCGTATTCCAGCACCGCCCGGGCAATGGACATACCGTCGTATGTAGAGGTGCCGCGGCCGATCTCGTCCAGAATCAGCAGACTCTTGGAGGTGGCATATTTCAAAATAGAGGCCACCTCTGCCATTTCCACCATAAAGGTGGATTGACCGGAAGCCAGATCATCGCTGGCACCGATCCGGGTAAATACCCGGTCCACAAGGCCGATTCTGGCACTGCGGGCAGGCACAAAAGAGCCCATCTGCGCCATCAGTACGATCAGCGCTACTTGTCGCATATAGGTAGACTTACCGGCCATATTCGGTCCGGTGATGATGGATACCTGATTATCGACTGCACCGATGACAGTATCGTTAGGCACAAATAAGGTGTCTTTGAGCATTTGCTCTACCACAGGGTGGCGGCCGTCGGTGATGGAAATTTCGTTGTCCAAAGTGATTTCCGGACGGCAGTAGTTTCTCTGGACCGCAACGGTTGCCAGAGAACAAAGAGCATCGGTGGCGGCAACAGCGGCAGCGGAGGTCAAGATCCGGTCAGCCTGCTTTGCCAAATGCTCCCGCAGATTGGAGAAGATTTGATATTCCAGAGCCGTTAGACGATCCTTGGCTGTGAGCACCTGATTTTCCAGGTCTTTCAGTTCCTGGGTAATATAGCGCTCGCAGTTTGTGAGGGTCTGCTTGCGGATATAATGCTCCGGCACTTGATCAATAAAGGACTTGGACACTTCGATAAAGTAACCAAACACCCGGTTATAGCCAACCCGAAGGGTACGAATACCGGTCTTTTCCTTTTCCGAGGCTTCAATGGCAGCAATGGTACCTTCGCCACCGTTCATAATATCCCGCAGCCGGTCAGCTTCTTCGCTGGCACCAACGCGGATGATGCCGCCTTCCTTTACGGTCAGAGGGGGCTCGTCCACAATGGTGTTTTCAATGAGTGCTGCGCAATCTGCCAGGGAGTCGATGGACTTTTCCAGATTTTGCAGCAAAGAGGCATCTGTGTCCTGCAGCTTTTCTTTTACAATGGGCAGTGACCGCAAGCCGCGGGCCAGGCCCAAAAGGTCCCGGCAGTTGACAGTGCCGGTAACGATCCGGGAGGTAACGCGCTCCAGGTCAGTTACATCTTTCAGTGCTTCATTCAGTTCACCCCGGGCGATGGTGTTTTCGATCAGCCACTGGACGGCGTTTTGCCGGCGGCCGATCTCTGCCGGGTCAAGCAGAGGCTTTTCCAGCCAACTGCGCAGCAGACGACCACCCATTGAGGTGTGTGTCTTATCCAACACCCAAAGGAGCGTGCCCTTCTTTTCCTTGCTGCGGAGGGTTTCGGTCAGCTCCAGATTTCTCCGGGCATCCATATCCAGCTCCATAAAACGGCCGGTGGTGTAATACTGCAGCTGACGGATGTGCTTGAGTTCGTTTTTCTGCACAAACTGCAGCGTTTCCAGCAGTGTGCCGGCTGCGATGGTTGCCAAAGGCAGACCGGTCAGGCACAAAGTGGCCAAAGGCGCATTAAAGTGCTGCTCCAAAAGCTTTTGGCTGTTATCATGGTTAAACTGCTCCGGCTTTCCTTCGTCCACACAGCAGTTGAGCCGACGAAACAGTGCGTCATCCAGAATGGGGTCGTGGCAGCTGCTGCCACCGCGAATCACCTCGGAAGGGGAGAAACGGCCCAATTCCGAAGCTGCTGCCTGGGCATCGGCGCAGGTGGTTGCGAAAAATGCGCCGGTGGACACATCACAGAAGGCCAGACCATAGCCGTCGCCCTCTCCGTACAGACAACCCATATAGTTGTTTTTGCTCTCGTCCAGCATACAGCTTTCGGTGACTGTACCGGGAGTGACGATGCGGGTGATGTCCCGCTGAACGATTCCCTTTGCAGCCGCCGGGTCTTCCATCTGCTCGCAGATAGCGACCTTGTAACCCTTGGATACCAGTCTGGCAATGTAAGCATCCACAGAATGATAGGGAACACCGCACATAGGGGTCTGCTCTTCCTTGGGCTTGTTTCTGTCCCGGGTGGTCAGTGTCAGATCCAGTTCCCGGGCGGCCAGTTTGGCATCCTCGTCAAACATTTCATAGAAATCTCCAAGACGGAAGAACAGAATGCTGTCCTTGTTGCGTTCCTTGATGAGATTATATTGTCGCTTCATAGGGGTCAGCTCATTGTTCTCTTTTGCCATAATTTTATACCCTTTCTGCGAGGTTTCCGGTCAAGCTCCAGGTGGTGGAGCCGGTAATGGTAATATAGGCGAAGGTGCCAACAAGTGCGGCATCTCCCGGCAGGCGCACCAGGCGACCGCCTTCTGTTCTGGCGGTGAGCAGGTCACCGTCAGTGCCATCGATCAGACAGCGCATCGTCTTTCCCACATAATCTGCGTGGATCTGCTCGGAAATGGCATTTTGCGCAGCACACAGCTTGTCGAATCTGCGATTTTTTTCCTCTTTGGTGGTGGGGTCTTCCATAGAGGCGGCAGGAGTGCCGACTCTGGGGGAGAAGATGAAGGTAAACAGTGCATCATAGCGCACTTTTTCAATGAGAGAGATGGTCTGCTCAAACTCTTCTTCCGTTTCACCGGGGAAGCCTACGATCACATCGGAGGTCAGCACCAGCTCCGGCATAACACTTTTTGCATACTCCACCAATTCCAGATATTTTTCTCTGTCGTAATGGCGGTTCATGGCCTTCAGCACCCGGGAAGAACCGGACTGGAAGGGAAGATGCGGCTGCTTTGCGATTTTCGGTTGAGAAGCCATTGTGTCAAAAAGCTTCTTGCCGGCATCTCTGGGATGGCT
>JAGBVD010000055.1 GCA_017630495.1 Oscillospiraceae bacterium | reverse complement strand
TCCGAACTGCAAAGCCAGGTCAATGAACTGTCCAAGCAGCACAAGGACCTGGAAAAGGAAATTTCCAAATTGGAAGGTAAGCTTTCCACCAATTTGGATAGTATGGAAAAGATCGTTGCCCAGAAAAATACAATCGATCAGGAAATCTTCCTGCTGTATTCCCAGATGGCCAATCTCAATGAGCAGATTGCAGCTTACAGCCGTTTGATCGCTGATAAGCAGGACGAACTGGATGCAGCCCAGGAGCGGCTGGATGCCCTGAACAAGAAGAATAAAGAACGCATCCGCGCTATGGAAGAAGACGGCGGCTTGAATTACTGGTCTGTTTTGTTTAAGGCCAATGACTTTGCAGATCTTCTGGACCGGATCAATATGATCGAGGAGATCGCAGCCGCTGACCGGCGTCGTCTGAAGGAAATGAGCGAGGCTGCCCAAGAGGTGGAAGAAGCCAAGCAGACCCTGGAAGAAAAGCGGGTCGAGCTGGAGCAGTCCAAGACCAAGCTGGAAGCCTCCCAGAAAAAGCAGGAGGAGAAGCGCGAGGAAGCGGACAAGCTCCTGGCAAAGCTGGTGGCTACCGGCGCAGAATATCAGAAGCTTTTGGACAAGGCTGAATCCAATGCGGAAAAGCTCGGTGACAAGCTGGATGATGCCAAGGATGATCTGAAAGAGGCGAAATATCAGCAGTGGCTGTCTACCTCCGTGCCTACAAAGCCCAGCGGCGGCGGTGGCGGTGTCCCCAACACAGTTGGCGGCAAGACCTGGCTGACTCCCTGCAAATACAAATATATGTCCAGTGCCTTTGGCTGGCGGACACACCCCATTTACGGTGATCGTCGCTTCCATTACGGCATTGACCTGGCGGCCAGCAAGGGCACACCCATTGTGGCGACTCGCTCCGGTGTGGTCGCAGCGGCTGCTTATGATACCTCCGGCGGTTACTATGTAACGCTGGACCATCAGGACGGATTCACCAGCAAGTATTTACATATGACCCATTATATCGTATCCCGTGGCCAAAAGGTTTCGGCTGGTCAGGTGATCGGCTATGTGGGCTCTACCGGTGCATCTACCGGTGCGCACCTGCATTTTAGTATTTTGTATAATGGTGAACATGTGAATCCGGCAAACTATATTAAAGTTTGACCATACTCCCACAGCCTGGAAACAGGCTGTGGGAAATGTTGTTATTTCTGGAGTGATTTTTTTGGGAAAAAACAATAAGTTTTGGAAATTTCTATTTACCTTCTTGACATACCTTTTGGTTGCGGCGGTAGCGGTATGCATCACATTCGTGGTCACTGTACGGCATTTTAGCGGCATAACCAAATTGGACCAGTTGGAAAGTCTGATTTTGGAGCGTTTTATCGGCGATGCGGATAAAACTGCCATGGAAGATGGGGCTGCAGCAGGTATGATCGCTTCTCTGGGTGACCGCTGGAGCTACTATATTCCGGCCTCGGAGTACCAGGCGCATCAGGAGCAAATGGAAAATGCCTATGTGGGTGTTGGTATTACCGTTGGTGTCAATGAGCAAACCAAATATCTGGATATTCGCCAGGTCAATTCTACCGGCGGCGCAGCGCAAGCCGGTATTTTGCCCGGAGATGTGCTGACGAAAGTGGAAGGACAAGATGTTTCCAAGCTGGGTCTGACAAAAGCCTCCGAGATGATCCGTGGCGAAGAGGGAACAACAGTCGTTTTGACGATCCTGCGGGATAATGAGGAAAAAGAGGTTACCGTTACCCGTAAGAAGATTATGGTGCAGGTGGCCAAGGGAAAGCTTCTGGAAGATAAGATCGGCTATGTTAAAATCGTCAATTTCGATGCCCGATGCGCCCAGGAAACCATTGCAGTGATTGAGGATCTACTGGAGCAGGGCGCGAAAAGCATTGTGTTTGATGTGCGCTTCAATCCCGGCGGCTTTCAGACGGAATTGGTAAAACTGCTGGATTATTTACTGCCGGAGGGTGAGATCTTCCGCAGTAAGTATTACACCGGACATGAGTCGGTGGACAAATCCGACGCCAAGTGCCTGGATGTGCCTATGGCGGTGCTGATCAATGGGGACAGTTATTCCGCGGCTGAGTTCTTTGCGGCGGCGCTGAACGAGTATGACAAGGCAATCCTTGTCGGTGAGGCAACTACCGGAAAGGGTTATTTCCAAAGCACATTCCCCCTGAAAGACGGCTCTGCTGCCAATATTTCTATTGGCAAGTATTTTACCCCTAAGGGCGTATGCCTTGCGGATGTGGGCGGTCTAAAACCGGAGGTAGAGGAGAAGGTGGACAAGCAGACCGCTACCGGTATCTATGCTGAAACACTGGCACCGGAGAAAGACCCCCAAATTCAAGCTGCAGTGAATGCGCTGAAAAAGGCCTCCTAAATGGTGGAAAAAGTTCGATTCTTTCCTTGACGGAAGGGGAAAATCAGGTTATAATAATCGGTACGATAAAAACGGAAAGGATTATTCATTATGGCAAAAGAATATAAAATTACCAGCCTGCGTCTGGCAGAGCTGGAAAAGGAACTGAATTATCTGAAAACCACCCGTGAGCGTGAGATCGCTGCGATGATCGCAGAAGCCCGTTCCTACGGTGACTTGTCTGAAAACTCCGAATATGATGCTGCGAAAAACGAGCAGGCAAAGCTCTATGGCCGCATTGCAGAAATTGAGGATGTTCTGTCCCACGCTGTCATTATCGAGGACGAAAATGAGCTGACCGGCCGTGTCGGTCTGGGCTGCAAGGTGACTGTGCAGTACCTGGAGTCCGGAGAGAAGGTTGAGTACCGGATCACCGGTTCCCAGGAGGCCAATCCTATGGAGAACAAGCTTTCCGACGATTCTCCCTTTGGCCGCGCTGTGATCGGTAAGTCTGAAGGCGACACCGCAATGGTTATTGCGCCTATGGGCAGCTACGAGCTGAAGATTCTGAAGATTACACGAGAGGGATAAAAAATGGCAAATTTTGTACCCCAGACAGAGATGTCCTATGGCGATCAGGTGCAGGTGCGCCGGGATAAGCTGGCTGCGCTGCAGGCAGAAGGCCGGGACCCCTTTCTGGTAACCAAGTTTGATTTTGATGCGAATTCCGCCGCCATCAAGGGCGATTACGAAGGCTACGAGGGCAAGACCGTTCGCGTGGCAGGTCGTCTGATGAGCAAGCGCGGTCAGGGTAAGGTGATGTTCTGCGACTTGCAGGATGCCACCGGCCGCATCCAGCTGTTCGTGAAGATCGACGAGCTGGGTGAGGAGGAATATGCCCGCTTTAAGAAAAACGACATCGGCGATATCGTAGGTGTCGAGGGCGAAGTGTTCAAGACCAAGACCGAGGAGATCTCCGTCCGTGTCAAGGTTGCGACACTGCTTTCCAAGTCCTTGCTGCCTCTGCCGGAGAAGTTCCACGGCCTGACCGACAAGGAGATTCGCTTCCGTCAGCGCTATGTGGACTTGATGGTCAACCCGGAAGTGAAGCAGAACTTCATTATCCGCAGTAAGTTCATCAAGTTTATGCGTAACTACCTGGATAATATGGGTTATATCGAGGTGGAGACCCCGGTGCTCAATACCATCGCCGGCGGCGCATCTGCCCGTCCCTTCATTACCCATCACAATACCCTGGACATTGATATGTATATGCGTATAGCCACCGAGCTGCCCCTGAAGCGGCTGATCGTGGGCGGTATGGACCGGGTATATGAGATCGGCAGAATCTTCCGTAACGAAGGTATGGACCCCAAGCACAATCCCGAGTTTACCTCTGTGGAGCTTTACCAGGCTTACGCGGATTTCCACGATATGATGGACATCTGTGAAGGCATTATCTCCGGCGCTGCCAAGGAGATCTTGGGTACTTACGAGGTCGAGTGGATGGGCGAGAAGATCAATCTTGCTCCCGGCTGGCGCCGTATGACGATGGTGGAAGCCGTCAAGGAATATGTGGGCATCGATTTCGGTGCGATCACCGATGATGCAGAGGCTGTTGCTGCTGCAAAGGCCAAGGGCGTAGAGCTTGCCGATGCCGCAGAAAAGACCTGGGGAAACGCTTTGTATGCTTGCTTTGACCAGAAGGTCGAGGATCATTTGATCCAGCCTACCTTTATCACAATGTACCCGGTGGAGGTATCTCCGCTGACCAAGCGCAGCCCGGAAGATCCTCGGCTGACCGAACGCTTCGAAGCCTTTATCTGCCACAGTGAGATGGGCAATGCCTACTCCGAGCTCAACGACCCCATCGATCAGAGAGCGCGCTTTATGAAGCAGGTGGAGCAGAGAGAGCGTGGTGACGACGAGACCGAAATGCTGGACGAGGACTTCCTCACCGCTATGGAATACGGTATGCCGCCCACAGGCGGTATGGGCATCGGCATTGATCGCTGTGTGATGCTGTTGACCGGCTCTGACACCATCCGGGAAGTCATCCTGTTCCCCACAATGAAACCCTTAGATTGAGAAAACCCGCATAAATACTGGTTTTTTCGAGGTTTTGGACCTCCAAAATCTTACGCCAATACGCCAGACTTAAGCCAATGTATGAAATGATGCACGAGTTTATGGTTTTAAGTGGGCAAGGCAAGAGTAAAGTTCCAAAATATTTAAGCCAATTACACTTTTAACCTGGTGTAATTGGCTTAATTTTTTGGAGGAATCTTTATGATAATCAGGCTTATTGGCTTTATACTTTTGACCGCATTGAACGGTTACGTTACATATCAACTTTGGGATGCACTTTGGATCAGCAAACTACCTTTGTGTTTTCTTGTGCTGTCCTATCTCTGCGGAGCACTGTTTTTGATAAAAATTAAAGAAAAGACACAGAGGGTCCTTACCTATACATTCACGGTGACGATTTTCGTCTTCGGGATTATCTATGCCCTTTACTTCCGCAGACCGTTGGGGTTCTATACCGCATTTTCGTCTGCAATTTTGTTTGCCAAGAACTTTATCACCGGTCCAAACAGTAAGGATAAACACATGGCGAAAATAGTAAACGCAGTCTTGCTTATGATCACCGCAGCAACGCTTACCGTAACAACAGCTACATTTTCGTCAGCGATCCGCGATCCTCTGGCAAACGGGGCGGGCGTCCTTTGGACTTCTCAGGACGAGAATTACTTTGACGAAATTGCCACCGGAACTACTGAAGAGGAAAAGGTTAAATCGGTATATACTTGGATGACTAAGAACATCACCTACGATTATAACTATGACTGTCTCTATCAGTATTCCAATATCACGAAAACCTTGCAGACCCAAACGGGCGTTTGCTACGATATCTCCTGCCTCTTCGCCGCCATCTGCCGTAGTCAAGACATCCCGTGCTATGTCATCGATGGTTACAGCCGCATCAATCGTAGTATTCAACACACCTGGAATCGAGTGTACATTGATGGTGTTTGGTATGATGTTGATGTTACCAATGACCTCTCTGATGCAACGCCTTATGGATTCCATCTTATTGCTGACTACAATTCTGAAGACAAAGATTATGTAATTATGAGGATATACTGACCGGGATGCTTTAGGCTTGAAAAACAGACGATAATATGTTATAATATATATACATACAAAGTATGTTCCTCTATATGGGTGCAACTCCCGTTCTCTCCAACATTTTTCTCACACTCGCCGAAGTAGCTCTGACGGTTTTACTTGAAGAGCTCATAAAGGAAATTCTCTCTTGCGCTATTACATTAAAGGAGTGGGTGATTATGTTTAGTGATTTCCTCGTTATCCTGCTTGGAACTGTGGAGGGGCTCAGTTAGCTAGGGTTGAGTATAACAACCAGCAGGATAACACCAAATACAACGAATCGTATGGATTCTTTTATGCGAGCATCAGTTATCTGACTGGTGCTAGCTTTTTTCACCAAAAAAACGCTTCCGATTAATAAGC
>JAGBVD010000054.1 GCA_017630495.1 Oscillospiraceae bacterium | reverse complement strand
CGGTGGCGGTCAGGGTGGCGGTATCATCGCGTTCTCTTATCCCGGCTCTAAAGAAGGCAGGGAATACCGGGACGCAATCTACGAGGCCTGTATTGCTGCCGGTGGGCTGAAGGGCAACCGTTCCCAGCCAAAGCAGGAGAAGGCTTTTGACAGCCTGTACTTAACGAATATGCCTGCGGTTCTGATGGAGTACGGCTTTATGGATTCCAAGACGGATGAGCCGGTTATTCTGACGGACAAGTATTCCAAGCTGGTAGCATATGCCACAATGGAGGGCATTGCGAAGGTGGCCGGACTGAAGAAAGCTGCAGACAAGCCGGAGAAAAAAGAGGAGACGCCAAAGAAGGAGAGCTATAGCCTGAAACAGTTTGTTAAGGATGTGCAGAAGGCTTGCGGCGCGGGTGTGGACGGCATCGTCGGCCCGGAAACCCTTTCCAAGACCGTAACCTTATCTGCAAAGAAAAACCGCACACACGCCGCTGTGAAGCCGGTGCAGAAGCGACTGGCAGCGTTGGGCTACAAGCAGGTGGGTGCGGCAGACGGTATTGCCGGTGCAAAGTTTACTGCTGCGGTCAAGGCATTTCAGAAGGATAACGGCTGCACCGCTGACGGTGAGATCACTGCCGGCAACAAGACTTGGAAAAAACTGCTGGGGGTGTAACGATGGAATACCTTGAAACGGCAGCCAAAGTTATTGGCTACTTAACTAGCATCGGCGGCCTTATCTTGTTTATGGTGAAGGTGTGGAAAGAACAAGCTAAATCCAAAGCCGGGCAGCTTTGTCTGCTCCGGGCGGAAATGCTCAAGATCTATTACAAGCACTGCGATTGCAAGACAATCCGGCAGTATGAGGCGGAAAATTTCGTAATGATGTACGAAGCGTACAAGGCAAGAGGTGGCAACAGCTTTATTGACGAAGTCTATGAAATTGTTACTACCTGGAAATTAGAATCTTAATGGAGGGTATAGATATGGACATTTTGAAGAACGTTGCGGCCCTGATCAAGGTCAAGACCATCGTAACACTAGTAGTGATCGCGGTTTTTGCCTATTTGGCACTGACCGGCGCCATCACTGCTGACAATGTGATGATTGTGGTGTCCACTGTCATTGCATTCTACTTTGGCACACAAACGGAGAAAAAGTAAAAAAGGAGAATTGTCATGGCTACTTATAAACAGTTAAGCATTGGCAGCAAAGGCGACGATGTTAAGGACCTTCAGAAGGCCCTTGGTTTTACCGGCAAGGATGTTGACGGCATTTTTGGCGAACAAACGAAGAAAGCCGTAATGAATTATCAAAGGAAAAAGGGCCTTGCGGTGGATGGCATTGCCGGTGATAAAACATTAGGCGCGTTGTATGGCACCAAAAAAACGCAGACAAGCAACAACGCTGCTAGCGTGCAGAGCGATGCGGTGAAGCAGGCACGAACACTGCTTGCGCAATATAAGACGGATAGGGATGACGCCTGGGAGCAGTACATCAATCGGGATGATTTTTCCTACGATCTGAACAGCGATGCGCTGTATCAGCAGTATGCTGACCAATATGCCCGGATGGGCAATATGGCTATGGCGGACACGATGGGACAAGCTGCGGCGTTAACCGGAGGCTACGGCAATTCCTATGCGCAGTCCGCCGGCCAGCAGACTTACCAGGGGTATTTGCAGCAGCTCAACGATGTAGTTCCGGAACTGTATGGCATGGCTTATGACCAGTATAACCAGGAAGGACAGGATCTGCTGAATCAATATGCGCATTATTCTGACTTGTATTCCCAGGGATACGGAGAGTATCAAGATGCGCTGTCCCAGCAGAAAGATGCTGCGGCCAATCTGGTTACGCTGATTGCAATGGGCTACAAGCCGACGAATGCGGAGCTGACAGAGGCAGGTATGAGCAGAGATCAGGCGGATGTCTATGCCAAGTACTATAAAAGTGTAAGCGAGGGTGGCGGAGAGGGTAATGGCAAGGGATGGGACAACGGTGATTACGAAACTAGCGTTGTCAAGAAGGCACAGCTTTTCGTTGGTGCAGATGATGACGGTCTGTGGGGACCTAATTCCGCAGCCAAAGCCAAGAAAAAGGGCTATAACAGCCTTGCGGAAGTTGTTGCTGCAATGAATTATAGTTCTGGTTATTTTCAAAAATTTAATGAACATAGATTCGATGAACCAGGTGAGTTATTTTCCGACAATGAACTCAAAGGGTTTAGAAGAACACTAGCACAAACAAGAGGAAAAGAAGGCCGTTGCCAACTTATTGATGACGCAATTAATGAGGGAAAAATTTCTGGAAAGACCGCATCGACACTTTTAAGGCCATATGGCATTTCAGAAGAAGAGTTTAAAGCGATTATGGGGTATCAATAATGGATTGGGAAATTATTAAAAAGCAGAGACAACAAATGTCATTGTGCGGAGCCAAGACATCAGGTTCTACCGAAAACAAAGCCAATTCGATTGATTGGGAAGACATAAAACGACAGCGTGCACAAAAAAAGCCCGGCGAGGAGAGCCTGGACATTCGCCTCAACCGTTCTCTTTATTATTACAACAGGGATTATAAAGAAAGTGCGGACTACATAAATGGTATTGCAGACGGTAGATTTTGGGACGAGGGCGCAAATACGGCTTTGTCTCGGCGCACAAAAGAACATATTACGGAGATTTCCGATTATTTAAATGAACTTGAAAGGAGCGGTGTTAAAAAGGATTCCGACCTTTACAAGAGTTTGCTTAAATATCAAAGCGCGTTTGATGGACTTGATGATTCCTTCAGTAAAGTCCAGGAGGTGTTTTCCCAGTTTGAGAGTCAAGTGGAGTATGATTATAGTCAGATGTCTGCTGAAGAAATTCAAGCGGAAATAGATGCAAATTCAGCAGACTATGAAATTGTATTTGCGTTGAATCAAAGCAATGTTGCCTATGACAAAGAAACTGCTTTAGCAAATGGTACGGAATTGGCTCGTTGGGAGGATATCAACGAGAAAAGACAGTACATAAGTGATAAGTATGGTGTGGATTTTTCAAATATCTATGATGTTGGCAACGAACTCAATGGTCTTATGAATAAACTGAAGGATAATGTAGCCTACACCACAAAAGATGGAGAGGATATAACGCTGCAAAAGCTATACGACAGCAAAATCGCGG
>JAGBVD010000053.1 GCA_017630495.1 Oscillospiraceae bacterium | reverse complement strand
TTTTCCGGCATCAGCACAATCTTTCCGTCCCGGCGCAGCAAGCGCTTGACTGTGGCTTCATCCTCCAACCGGGCAACCACGATCTGGCCGTCATCGGCGGCGTTTTGGGGACGGACTACCACTTTATCCCCATCCAAAATGCCTGCGCCGATCATACTGTCGCCTTTTACCCGCAGGGCAAAGCAGTTGGGATCACCGTCCCAGGCCATTGTCCCCTCCTGATTCTCAAAAGCCAGAATGGGCATACCGGCAGTTACCACACCGATCACCGGGATCTGACCCGGCTTTTGGCTGCTGACCACCGTCCGCTTTTTGCCCTTTTCTCCGGAAGAATGGAGCAGACCCTGCAGCTGCATCTGCCGCAGATGGTACGTTACCGATGCCGTGGAACGCAGACCCACTGCCGCGCCGATTTCCCGTACTGAAGGGGGAAATCCGTTTTCTTGCATAAAATCGTTGACAAAGGCCAGAATTTCCTGGGGCTTGTTGCTTGTTCTTGCCATAATCACCTCTCCTTTTCCTATCTATATTAGCACATTTGTACGAGAAAGAAAAGAGGAAATTTTCCGATCTTCTATCATAGAATAAAGAAAAGCCATAAAGGAGGAAACTATGGAAAGAATCGATCCGGCAAAGGCTGCCCGGGTGTGGCAGCGGGTGCAGGAAAAGCCTGCGGAAAAACGGGAGCAGGGTCTGCAGGAGCTGATTTTCGAAGAGTGGACCGATGCCGCCACTTACTTACAGCTGTCCCGGCGCTTTCAAGGCAAAAAGGCGGCACTGCTGCGAAAGCTTTATCAGGACGAACTGTCCCACGCGGCCTGCCTGAAAGGCATTTACACCCTTATTACCGGCAGCCGCCCGGTGGTCAAGACCTTACCGCCCCAGCAAGGGGATGCGGAGCAGGTCCTGCGTCGCTGTTATGGCCGGGAGATGCGGTGTCTTGCCCGGTATGAAAGCCGCAGCAGCGACCCGGAATACGGGCAGGTGTTCTCTCGGCTGGCCCAGCAGGAGCGAGAGCATTGCCATCTGATCCTGGAATTTCTGGGAGATTTATAGCAAACTGCCCTGCCAATTGGCAGGGCAGTTAAACATCCAATTGCGATTGCAGCACCAGGTTTTCCCCAGTGATGGGGTGGGTAAATTCCAGGCGCTTGGCGCAGAGCATCTGGCTGGAAAATCCCTTTCGGGACTGCTCGTTTCCATACTGAGGGTCGCCTAAAATAGGGCAGCCTAGATAAGCGCAATGGACACGCAGCTGGTGGGTGCGTCCGGTGATGGGGCACAGCGCAAGGCGGCTGACTTCCCCGGTTTGCTCCAGCACCCGGTACTGGGTAACAGAAGGCTTACCCTCGGGGGATACATAGCGCAAAAGGCTGGGCAGCGGTCTTCTGGCGATGGGCGCATCGATGATGCCCTCTTTTTGCGGCATTTGACCCAAAACCAAAGCGTGGTAGGTCTTTTGCAAGTTACCTTCCTTGTGCAGGTCATTTAAAAGAGCGTGGATATGGGCATTTTTAGCCAGCAAAACGATGCCGAAGGTATCTCGGTCCAGCCGGGTGATGGGATGAAAAGCGGATTTTTGGCCGGTTTTTTGATAGTAGGCAACCACCCGGTTGGCCAGCGTGCCGGTCATGGTGGCCCGGGAGGGGTGGATCAGCATACCTGCCGGTTTGTCCACCGCCAGGATATGGTCATCCTCGAAGAGAATGGTCAGCTCCCCTGCCTCTGCCGGGTATTCCGGTGTCGGCTCGTCCAGCGCGGCGGTGATCACATCCCCCGGCTGCACGGTGTAGTCATTGTGTTGGGGTGCGCCATTGACAAAAATCTTATTTTGCCATTTCAGCTTGTTGACCAGGCCGGTGGACATACCCATGTCCTCTTTCAAAAAAGAGGCCAGCCGTCCTTGTCTTTGGGCGGTATGCTTTAGCTCCAAGGGATTCACCTCCTACGAAAAAAGGTCCTGCCAAAGCAGGACCTTTTACTTGCAATTACAGAGCAGCCTTGACCTTCTCAACCAGAGCTGCGAATGCAGCTGCGTCCTGGATAGCCATCTCGGACAGGCTCTTGCGGTTCATTTCGATACCGGCCTTCTTCACACCGTTCATGA